>NZ_JRKM01000002.1 GCF_000768065.1 Aquabacterium sp. NJ1
TTTCTTTTTCATAGGAGAAGCACCATGTCCCAAGTCCCAACTACGGCCACCAGCGAACTCGCCTGGCCCATCCTCGATGTCATGCCAGAAGAACTCCGTCACATGGAGGCTTTGGATGAAACTGCTGAAGACCCGAAAACGGTCCCTCAGCAGCAATCCGCGCCTCGTACGACTGAGGAGTACTGGTCCCTCTTCGAGTCTCAAATCGATGACTTCGCGGTTGCCAAGACCGTCGTTGATTTCCTTGAGAAGAGCCCCGAAGATCTGAAGTTGCATCAAGGTCTGTACCTGCAGGCTTGCATCACGCTCAAGCGTGGTGCTATCGCCTACAACCAGGCCAAAGAAGCAGCTGAACAGGCCAAGAAAACCTCTGAGGCCACCGACAAGGCTTTGAGACTTGAGATGGAACGCATGCGCGATCCTTACTACAAGCTCGAAGTCACTGTCAAAAAAGTAGGTAGCTACCTAGCTAAGCCCCATGTACTTGGGACTTGCTTGGCCCTGGCTATCGTCTGGATCATCAAACACTGATCCAAAGCCCGGTCAACCAAGGTTCAAGCCTTGGTTGACTGCCTTCTTAACCCGCTGGGGCATGCTTCCCCATGTGGGCAAGCTCCCAGCCAATTGTGGAGCTGTCCTCATGAGTACTCTGGAACGCAAAGCCTTCTGGCGCGCCTACATCGCATGGCTCACCAAAGCCAGCGTGGTAGACGAAGAAGCACTGCATGTAGCACTGGCTTGCCTGTGCCACTTCGAAGTACGGCCGATCATTTCTGCTATTGCTCAAGCTCTCAAAGATGAAGCAACCAAGGCCTTGCTGCCTGTTGGTCTTGTCAATGAGATCGAGGCATTGCAAACGGCCTGAAATCAATCGAAAACAAGGATGACCAATGGTCGTTGATCAACAAGCGCATGGCCACCTGGCCAAGACGTACTGCAACAAAGAGCTGCCCCTTGAGGTGCTGCGCTCTGCTGCAGGGTTCTACATCGGTACCCGTGATGATCTGGGTTTGCCCGTGTCTCGTGAATCTGCTGAATATTGGCGGAAGCAAGAGGCTGCTGAGCACGCACTGTCATCCGGCGATTGGACCCAGCGTCAGTATCCGTAATCGCAATTTGTCTCTCGGCCTAACCGGCTGTTGACTACTTTACCCACCTCGGGGAGTTCACTCCCTGAAGGGCGTGGCTCCCCATTTTTTTTGGAGCCACACATGTCAAATCAACCTAAAGCTTTGTCCATCACCCTGAAGTCAACCGGCTATATGGGGATTGCCAAGCTGATCCAATGGGCTACCCAAGGCTACGCTGAAGCATTGCACAAGCGTGAGTCCGTGGGCGTCTTTATCGCGTTGCTGGCAGACGGCTACGGCCTGTCTCCGGTTCTTGCGGAGAAGGTGTTGCGAGGTGAGGTTTCCTACTGCCAGGTCGACAGAGATGTCACCCTGCTGCTGGATCCCGACGAAACCGACAACTACCTTCATCGTCAGAGTGCCATTGAAGGACACGATATCCCGCGTCCCGTGCTGGTGAGTGAAGAACGCCCTCAGAACGTTCATCACTGACTTGATCGACCTAGGTCGTTCTCTCTTCTCAACTCCCCTCTCAGGCTATGTCTGGGCGGGGATTTTCTTTTGGGGAATCAACATGTCGCAATCAATGCAACCAGCAAAGGCCTTCAGGCTGGATCGGGCTCGTAGCCTGTTTCAGAACCATGCAGCACACGATGATCTGACGCAGTCCATGGACAGCATCGGTCGGTTTGCTGACGCGGATTCATTGGCCGAGCTGTTGGCAGATGTTCGTGTGGCCGCAGAGCACCTCGGGCTTGACTTCTACAAGGCACTGAACGACTCGTACCCATTCATGAGTGGCCTGTGGAGCATGTCTTCGAGCAAATTCACCTGGTTGGCCAACAGGCCCACTGGGCGTACGCACAAGGCATGAGCCGCCTCTCCTGCTGCTTTTGCATCATGGCCTCCAAGGCTGATCTCACCCGTGCCGCGCAGCTCAACCCATCTCTTTACAGGAGGTACGTCGAGCTGGAGCGATCCACGGGGCAAGTCATGCTCATGCCAAGCAAGAAGCACGGCAGGAAGACCTTGGAAGAGGTCACCGGGATCAAAGTGGATGGACATGTGCCACCTACTAGACGCCCTGAGCCGGACGTTCAACGGGTTGAACTCTTCGAGAACTACTCATTTTCATTCTGATGTCGCCCTGATAGCCAGGTAGACGTTTCACTCACCAACGGGTCATTCGCGTAAGCGATGGCCCATTTTTTTTGGGAGGCCGCAATGGCTTTGATATTTCCACGCTTGGCGAACAACTTCGTCAAGAACGGGTACTACCCGACCGACTCGCTGACCATAGCCGGGATCACCTCAGCGCTGTCTACCAGCGCTGTTGATCCTGTCCTGTTGGATCCGTGTTGCGGTGAAGGCGCAGCTCTGCGAGATGTTGCTGAGTACCTTGAGCGAATCGGTGCGTCGTATCAGCGTTCGTACGGCATTGAGGTTGATTCTGAGCGTGCCTGGCATGCAAAGACCCAGCTCGATGTCGTGGCGCATGCAGACGTGCACGACGTGATGATCTCTCCTCGGTCTGTTGGGCTCTTGTTCCTGAATCCTCCGTACGGTGATGTCGTCAGCGACAAGGCCGGCCTGGGAGATACAGGAAAGAAGGAGCGACACGAGAAGATCTTCGCTCGCAGGACTTTCCAGCTCTTGCAGTTTGGTGGCGTCCTGGTGCTCATCATTCCCTTCTACGTGCTCGATCACGAGTTGGCGACATTGATCGCCAGAAACTTTGATCGGGTCGAGGCCTTCATGGCTCCAGAGCAGCAGTTCAAGCAGGCTGTCATCTTTGGTGTGAAGCGTCGCAGTTCATCACCTGATTCCAAGGTCGTCCAGAAGCTGGAGGCCTTCGGGAAAGGTGATGGGCATGTGGTGCTACCTGAGGTGTGGCCAGGTGAGCCCTATGAGATTCCTGATCCGCCTGCAGAGCCTTTGACCTTCACGGTCGCCAGGCTCGATGCGGAGCAGCTCTCGTATGAGGTCAGCAGGCTTCGGCATGCAACGCTTTGGCCTCGCTTCAACCAGGTGATCCGCACTGACACAACTGCCACTCGGAGGCCTTTGCGCTCTCTTGGCAAGTGGCACCTCGCACTGGCTCTGGCCGCTGGACAGATCTCGGGGATGGTTTCGGCCAAAGACGGTCGGCGCTATCTCGTGAAGGGTGACACCTTCAAGGAGAAGGACCGTAAGCGGGAGTACGAGACGGATGCCGATGGCAACGTCAAGGAAACCGTGATCGACACCGACAAGTTTGTTCCTGCGATCCGAGCCATTGATTTCACTCCGGGCCCGACCTATGGGTCCATCTTGACCATTCGCTGATAAGCGTTTTCTCTCTCAACCCGTTGCGGGCATGTGCACAGCCCGCAAGGGAGTCGCCTGCCCGCTTCATTTCTCTTAGGAGTTCCTATGTCCAATGCAAGTGGTGCTGGCGGTGACCATAAAACATCGCTGCAGGTTGCTTTCGAGAGCGAGCTGCACTATGACGGAGACGAGGTTGTCCGAGTCCTTTCTGTCACCTTGTCTCCCGTAGATCTGCAGAAGCTGTACGGGATGCTTTTCGCTGTACGAGCAGCAGCTGAGCACGGCGCCAATGTGATCAGTGCATGGTTCATGCCTTTCAAGGCTATTCAGGTCAGCCAGGACGGCATCTTGACGAGCATCGAAACGGTGCACGTCAATGTCTTTCCTGAAGGAGAGGTCTGTTTCGAGGTCGAGCTGCCGGAAGGTGGTCCTCGCTGCGAAGCGGTTCGCTCCCTGTCTCTGGACGAGCAGCTGGAGGCGTGATGAAGCTTTATCTCATCCGTGAGCAGGCAGACGTCTTCGTTGACGCTGCAGTAGCTGATGACCACGGGCAGTTGCTCTTCGTGTCGCTGTTTGGCCGTGATACGGCCATTCAGCAGTTCATGAGCCGATTGCACCTTCGTGGCAAGGAGGGCGGGGTTGACCGCCTCAGGTTCTCAAACCCGGAGACCTTCGACGTCGAGTTGGAGGTTCTGGTGGGGGATCCCAATCGCCTGGACAAGGTGACCGGGCGGCTCCCGAAAGAGAACCTCTTTGGGAACCTGGTGCATGCCTGGATCTTCGACTCATCCGTCGTTGAGGTGGACAAGGCAGGCCGGTCTGGCTGGTATGTGCAGACCGACCTTGAAGCCTCCCGCCTCGGGCATGGTGATGCGATATGGCGTCTCGTCACAGCACTCTCTCCTGTGCCGCTTCTGGATCACTGGCGTGAGCCTGTGATTTCGATGCTTGGCCAGGCAGGTGTGCGCGTGACCAGGTCCGTTGGGGACGTTTGCGCTACCCGCGTAGCCCTCCCTGACGACTTCGAGGCCCAGATCTCTAACCTGGTGGTCGACGGGACTCTTACAGAGTCACCGGAATCCAGATTCCGTACACGAAGCCTGTTTGCCTGACATCTATCAATCACTCTGCGGGGCGCTTGCGCCCTGCATCAACAAACTTGGAGTCACCATGAATTACGAAACTGACAGCGACCTGGTCGTCGCTGACGATACATCTGACATCCCTGCTGATCAGGGCAACGAGGGCGCATCTGTCCTCTCTCTCACATCCTTTGTTGCGGACTTCGGTGAGTCTCTCATCGAGGCCGTGCGTATCCAAAACCCGCCGATCTTTGACGGATCCCCCGATCCCAGCCGCGATGCCCTCATGGACCAGCTCACGCGCAAGCCCTTCGAGGCGCAGCGCAACACCGTACAAGCGGTGGCCAAGCTGCTTGTCGATGAGGGGGAGCCTTCTGCAATCATCAATGCAGAGATGGGCACTGGCAAGACGATGATGGCAATCGCTTGCGCTCATGTGCTTCATCACGAAGGGTATGAGCGAGCTTTGGTGGTTTGCCCTCCTCACCTTGTTTACAAGTGGCGTCGGGAGATTATGCAAACGGTGCCTGGCGCCAAGGTCTGGATCCTCAATGGTCCAGATACCTTGCGCAAGCTGCTGCAGCTCCGCTTGGTATCTGCCAAGCCGTCTGCCCCGGAGTTCTATGTGATGGGGCGCGTGCGCATGCGCATGGGGTTCAACTGGAAGCCAGCATTTGCTACGCGGATGCGGTTCCAGTTGGATGCCGATGGTGTGAGCCGTGGGCGTGTGAACGTAGCAATCTGTCCGGACTGCGGTACGGATATCGTTGACAAGGAGGCTGACGGCGAAACCGTAGCGCTTTCTCCAATGGAAGCGAGCCAGAAGCTGAATGCCAGGCAAATGGCGTGCACCGCTTGCGGTGGCGCTTTATGGACCTTGACCCGTGGGAATGCCCCAGCCAAGAGTCGCAACCAGGTGTTGATGGAGTCACTGACCCAGCTTCCAACTATCGGCCCTAAGACGGCTGACAAGCTGGTGAGCAAGTTCGGGCCAGACATGTTGTCAGGGATGCTTGAGGACAACGTGTATGACTTCATTCAACTCATGGACGATGATGGCGAGTTCTACTTCTCTGACCGCCAGGCCAGAAGAATGGAGCGAAAGATGGCCAACATGGAGTTCTCGTTTGGTACGGGCGGCTACCAGCCGACCGAGTTCATCAAGCGGTATCTTCCAAGTGGCTTCTTCGGGGTGCTAATCGCGGATGAGGGGCATGAGTTCAAGAACGATGGGAGTGCTCAAGGCCAGGCCTTTGGTGTCCTGGCCAGCCAGTGCAAAAAGTCGATCTTGTTGACCGGCACACTCATGGGTGGCTATGCAGACGACCTGTTCTATCTCCTGTTCCGGCTCAATCCGGGCCAGATGGTCAAGGACGGGTTCCGCTACATCCGTGGCTCTCTCGGATCTGCGGGCATGTCTTTCATGCGATCCCACGGTGTGATCAAGGACATCTACAAGATGACTTCGGGTCGTGACGGGGAGGTAACCTCTCACCGAACGGCTAAGGGCAAGCAGGTGGCGCACCATACCGCTCGTGGGCCTGGCTTTGGTCCGCAGGGGATCATGCGCTACGTCCTGCCCATCACGGTCTTCTTGAAGCTCAAGGACATTGGCAGCAATGTCTTGCCGCCCTATCAGGAGTTCTTTACCGGCATCGATATGACAGAAGAGCAAGCGGGGGCCTACAACAGGCTGTCGCTGAAACTCAAGCAGGAGCTGTCGCAGGCTCTGAGGTGTGGAGACAAGACGCTCCTGGGCGTCGTGTTGAACGCATTGCTGGCCTGGCCAGACTGCTGCTTCCGATCTGAACTGGTCTATCACCCGCGTAAGAGGGTGTTGCTGGCCAGCCAGTCGGCGGTGTTTACCGATGAGGATGTGACACCGAAGGAGCAGGCCGTGGTTGACTTGTGCCGTAAGGCCAAGCAGCAGAAGCGTCGAACCTTGGTCTATTCCGTCTACACGGGAACACGGGACACAACCAGTCGCATGAAGTCCATTCTGGAACGGGAAGGCTTCAATGTGGCTGTGCTGCGTGCCTCGGTGGATGCAGCACAGCGTGAAGATTGGTTGATGGAACAGGTTGACCGCAATGTCGACGTGATCATCACCAATCCCGAGCTGGTCAAGACCGGCTTGGACATGCTGGAGTTTCCGACCATTGTGTTCATGCAGAGCGGTTGGAACGTCTACACCTTGCAGCAGGCCTCGCGCCGGTCCTGGCGTATTGGTCAGCGGCAACCAGTCGAGGTGCACTTTCTGGGCTACCTCGGTACCGCGCAGATGTCCTGTTTGGAGTTGATGTCCAAGAAGATCGCTGTCAGCCAAAGCACGTCGGGAGACATGCCAGACAGTGGACTCGATGTCTTGAACCAATCGGGTGACAGCATCGAGGTGGCCTTGGCCAAGCAGATGTTGGCGTAACGACCAGCCCAGTCGGAGCAATCCGGCTGGGCCTTTTCTTGGAAGGAGTTCGTATGAATGACGATTCGCGTGTCGTGCAGAGTTACCCCTCTGCGGACCAGCTGGCTACAGAGTTCGCTGTGTGCTTGCTCGATGAAGTCGGTGAGGTCGCTCTTGCGGAAATCGTTCGGCGTAACGAATCGCCGACTTACGCATATCCTGTTTGCGCCAGTCAGACGTTCACAGATGCCAACATGGTGATGCTCAGAGCCTGCAATGGCTTTGACGTTACCGTAACGAGCGAGGACGTACTTGATGGTGGACCGTGGGACGATCTTTGGAGCGAAGCCTGGTTGATCGCCAGGCGGGACAAGTTCAGGGAGGTCTTGCATGGGGTCTTTTAGGCCCCGTGTTGATTCTTTGAACTGCCCTTGGCCCCACCCTACCAGGTGGGGCTTTTTTATGGGTTACGCGCCTCTCTTTGATGCAGCGCTTGAGTCGAGGTTCGCGCTTGTAGCGCCCTGCTCTGCCATGGGTGGCAGCATCGTTCCCATGGCGTTTGCTGCCGCCTTGGGCATGACCATCTCAACTTCAACTCTTCGATTGGCTCTGCGGCCAAGTTCTGTTGCGTTCGACGCGATGTAGCAGGTTGTGCAGTACGTGGTTTTTATCCGTTGAGGCAGCACCCCTCCGGCTACAAACTCGCCACGCACCTTGACAGCTCTGGTGAGTGCCAGGGCACGATTTGCTTCGGCGCGTCCAGAGGAGTCCGTGCGCCCTCGGATATAGACGCTTTGGGCTTCCTTCGCGAACGGAATCATCTGAGCGATCATGGCTTTGCCCTGGGGGCCAATGTCGCCCGCTGCAAAAGAGAACGGCACGATACGCTTTGCTGAGGCGAATTCGGTATCCATTCGTAGAGCGCTCTCCAGGGTTGTCTTTCCTTCGCGTACCTGGTTGATCGCGCTGCGCTGGAGATTCTCAGATTCCTTCCTGACGGCTGCGGCTACTTCAATCCTTTCCTGGGCCTCAGTCATCTCCAACGGGGCAGTATCGGTCTTCGCAGCCAAGCTTTGGTTGCTGGGCTGAATAGTCTTGGGTGAGCGTGCTTCACATGGGTCGCACACGTGGAAGTATGTCGATCCATCCGCCGCTCTAGCCTGCTGGATAACCGGGCTCTGGGTTCCGATATCGCGCTTGCTGGGCACATGCTCCGTAGAGAATGACATGCACCCTGCTATGGCTGCGGTTGCGCACAGCAGTGCTTGTGTCGTTGCTACGCGTGCCGGTCGGCGCTTGCTGGCAATCTTCATGGCTTGGAAAACGAACTAGGCATCAATCCTTGGGAGCGTGACGGCGGTAATAGGCCTCAGCCTCCGGCGTGGTCCCATTTGCGCCGCAATGAGTGCATGTGAACGAGTCAGCGAGATCATCGGCGCCGCATCTCTGTCCGGTACAGAAGTCCTTGTCGCACCAGCAGCTGACACTACCCGAGGCTTGAGCTTCGTTCCCGCATTCAGGGCAAACGATGGTTTTGTACATAGGGCCTCTCTGCATGTTGCTTGATGTTGGTGGGTGACACCACGCGTCTGCATAATTGTGGTGTACAAGTACACTGATTGTAAATCGAAAACAATTGGCGAACATGCGGACATTTTGTACACCAGATTGACTGGTTGGAAATGGGCAACTGCACGCACGATGTATTGAAAAAGACTTGATTTGTGTATGCGGTTAGCGTACAAACGAGGCATCTTAACGGGGTGTGAGACCTGGAATGATCAAAGTTAGCTTCGAGTCAATCATGCGGCGACTGACGCAGCGCGGTACCGAGTTGGCCAACTCGCGTCTGCCTGATACGGTCAAGAAGCCCACCACCATCCGGCTGACGCCGACAACACAGGCCTGGTTTGAGGCCCAGTCAGAAACAATCGGCTTGCCTGTGGCGCAGCTCATCAATGTCGTCCTGGATGGCGTGGTTGAGGCCAGCACGAATGACACAACAGCTCAGCTGAGAGCCATTCGTGAGCGCTTCTTGTACGTGTTTGAGGCCCACGGCCTGGACCTGCCCTCGCTCATCAGTGTGATGAAGCCGTTTGGTCTGAAGCTGTCCATGCTTGACAGCCCTCGCTTGGTTGATCAACTCACCAGGGAGGCTCTGCAGCATGTGGCCAGCACTTTTCATGTGCGTCTGGAATGGTTGCATGGTGTGAGGGAGTCGGTGATCGAGACGGGATCGCATGTGCGTTGGTACAAGAACGTCCATGCTGCGGGTCGGCGGCTTCTCAAGCTTTCCGCTGAGGGGCTTAGCCCGTATGTCCTGTTCTTGCGCTGCCGAGGTGCCGACTTTCAATCGGCTCGTGTCGATAACGATTCCAGTGAGTTGAGCCAGGAGCCGATTGGGGTAGTAGTGAGAACGACCAGGCGCACCGACGATGGCGTAGAGTTCCACACGTACGAGGTTTGGGAGTTCGAGCGGTGGAACTATTGGCGCTGCCGAGAGCAGTACAAGCTGCTGATCGCATTTTGTGACCAAGCAAGTGCCAAACACCTTCTGAGCTACGGAGGCTATGAGCTGGAGCGGGAGCATATCGATGCCATTCAGCGGCAGCGTGTTTTGCCTGTGACGGTCTTACGATCCGTGGGCTCCATCGACTGGTACCCAGATGACTACGCGTGTTTGCGTGACCCCGTTACCCGCGAAGTTGAAGATTGGCCCAGCGTTCAGAAGGCCTACATCGAAGGCAAGTATGACTCCCTGATCGAGGAGGCCCGCCAATGAACGGCCAACACAGTTCAGGCGTGGGTGCTGAGCAGGAACTATCAGCACTACGCATCCCCCCCCATTCCATCGAGGCTGAACAAAGCGTTTTGGGTGGGCTGCTGCTTGACAATGCAGCTTGGGATCAGATCGCAGATCAGGTCAGTGTTGAGGACTTTTACAGGCACGAACACAAGCATGTCTTCGCGTCCATAGCGGTCCTGATAAACGCATGTAAGCCTGCAGATGTGCTGACCGTGTATGAGGACTTAAAAAGCCGTGGGCAGGCTGAAGACTGTGGTGGTCTGGCGTATTTGAATGCCTTGGCCCAGAGTGTGCCCAGTGCAGCCAATGCCAGGCGCTACGCTGAGATCGTCAGAGAGCGTGCCGTGCTTCGAAAGATGATCGCGGTCGGCGACGAGATGATTGCTGATGCCTTAAGCCCTGCTGGAAGGCCAGTCAGTCAGATACTCGATGCAGCGGAAGCGCGGGTGCTGCGGATTGGCGATGAGGGAGCTAGGCAGCGTCAGACATGGCACGGTATGAGCAGCTTGGTGATCGATGCGATTGATCGTGTTGAATCACTCGCCCAAAGTGGTGGAAAGATGGTCACGGGTGTGCCAACTGGCTATCTGGATCTGGATCGCATGACGTGTGGCTTGCAGCCCGGTGACCTGGTCGTTCTGGCCGCAAGACCGTCCATGGGGAAGACAGCTCTTGCCTTGAACATTGCAGAGCATGTGGCCATCAAGGAATCATTGCCTGTTGCCGTCTTCTCCATGGAAATGGGTGCAGGTCAGCTGACTGATCGCATGCTGGCATCGGTAGGCCGAATTGACCATTCTGCGGTGCGACGTGGAGCGCTTTCAGATGATGACTGGTCAAGACTTTCAGAAGCTGTAGAGCAGCTCGGTCGAGCTGAGATGTTCATTGATGAAACACCTGGCTTGAGCCCGAATGAGCTTCGCGCCCGTGCTCGTAGAAAGGCGCGGGAGTGCGGCGGAAAGCTCGGCCTCATTGTGGTCGACTATCTGCAACTCATGAGTGCGTCTGAGGTGCCCTCCGGATCGAAGACCGGACCAGAGAACCGGGCAACGATCATCGGGGAGATATCGCGAGGCCTCAAGAGCCTTGCGAAGGAGTTGAAGTGCCCGGTGATCGCGCTATCTCAACTCAATCGATCCGTTGAGACTAGGCCTGACAAACGTCCATTGATGTCGGATCTTCGAGAGTCTGGTGCCATTGAACAAGATGCTGACGTGATCTTGTTCATCTATCGGGATGAGTACTACAACCCTGAGACAACCGAACCTGGTGTGGCCGAGATCATCATCGGTAAGCAGCGCAGTGGACCCGTGGGGACGATCAAGTTGGCTTTCCTCAAGGCTCTTACCAAATTCGAGAATTTGGCGCCAGGTTCGTGATTCACAGGCGACGGGTCTTTTAGGAGAAGGCTCGTTCAAATGCCGATTGGCGCTCCTGGAGCTGGGTCTTGCCGTACCGCATTGTTGTACGCGGATCGGCGTGCCCTAACTGGCCCTGCAGCTCTGGAACCGTCACGCCGCGCTCAAGGGACCGTGTGCCGCAGGTATGGCGTAGCCAGTGAAGAGATGCGCGCAAGGCGGTGTCTTTCTCTGCAGACGTGAGGTCGCGTGAGGCCCGGATGCCGTTGCCCATCCAGACCTTCAGGCTGTCATACAGTGAGCGGTAGCCGACCGATGCGGTTGTATCGTTAACGCTGGCCACCAGCGGCGCGTAGGGTGTCTCCTGCACGGCCAGAGCAAGCTGAGGCAGGCCTCTCGCACGTAGATAGGTCTCCAGCGCTCTAACGGCTTGGCCTGGTACCGCAACCGTACGATTGCGCTTGCCTTTGCCGTGGACCGGCAAGGCCCAGTGCCCGTCAACCTGCACGAAGTCCCCCAGCGTGGCCGCGATTAACTCTGCTGAACGCAGCCCTACCCCAAGGCTGAAATCCAGCACAAAGGCCGCACGTGAGCGAGCTGCAGATGGCGGCTGCGTTTCGATGTAGGACATGATGGCGCCCCAAGCTGCAGGCGTAAGTGCTCTTGAATCGAGTTCGCTGTGACGTGGATCATCGCCCAGGCGTGTTTTGACGTGGATCCATGGATTGGACGCTAGGTAGCGTGCCTCTACTAGCCAGCGAAACATAGCGCAGACGATGGTCAATGCATGCTGCTGGCTTGTGCGCGTGAGCTTGCCCGCGAACGGCGCCCAGCCAGGCTGGTGCCGTGCTGCACGGCGCCGCGATATCCACTCCTCTGGCACGTCCGCCAGGAACGCTTTGTAGGCAGCACAGTCCTCGCTGTCCAAGCTGGACAGCGGCTTGCGCCGCTCGATGAGGCACCACAGTAGCAGGCGCTCGGCCTCTAGGCGGTAGGCGCGGGCTGTTTGCGATGTAAAGCCGTCCTCGCCGGGGGTTCCCACCCTGGCCTGGATCCACGCTTGTATAGCCGCCAGGTCATTGGTAGCACGTGTGCCTGCGGTGGATGGCGTGGCACGGTTTATCCCGCAGCTGCCGTCAAGCGTACTCGGCAGGAGAAGACGCAACTGGGCGGCAGAGGTGATGCCAACTTGCACGCTGTTGGCGCCCGCTTCATCCGCACTAAGCAGTTGCCCGATTCGCTCCTGCAAGCTGGGCGATCTGCGCGTAGAAGGCGGTATCAGCGTGGCGACGTAGGCTTCAATGCGTGAGGCCTTCGTGGCGCCAATGGCTGGCAGATGTCGGTACCAGAGCCCGCCTCGGTCCTGGTTGCTGATTCGGTCAAGCAGCTCGCCAAGCAGCAGCAGGCCACTGCGTTCCATCCGGTGGGCGGTCACGTCATCAAGCCACAGCCCCAGGCGATCTGATCGGTGGGCTGCAACCACCGCCAGCGGTTCGATTTCGCGTAGCAACTCCCGTTGACGGGCTACAAGGCGCAAAGCGCGTGAGCGGCGACGCTCTGCCTGGTCCTGGTCCTTTTGCGCGGCTGTGGAGGCCGCTGGCAGGCCCTCTGTGCCCCGAACGGCCTTGTCGGTGGCTTGCCCCCTGTCTCGGTCAGCCGCGTGGGCTTCCTCGGCTTCCCGTGCTGCCTCACGGCAATCTTGCTCGTAGAACTCCAGCAGCTCGCGTTCGCCCCAGTCCCCTGGATCTATCCCCGTGGCCTGGATCCATTGCTCCAAGGTTTGAGGGACGAAAGAAGACGGCGCGGCTTTCAGCGGCGGGTTGTTGATGGGCAAAGACGGCCCAGCTGCTGCTGTGGCCGTGGCCAACACCGGCTCGGCAGGTCGAATCTGCTTGATCCGGCCTATCAGCATGACCAGTCGCCAGCGTGGGTCGCCGCGACGTTGAACGATGGCGCGCAGCAACTGCACTGTTTGTTCGTGCAATCGGCGTGCTGCAGCTCGACTATCAGCGGCCAGGAAACGCTGGGCAGCATCTTCAGGCGCCAAGCCTTCGGCGACAGCGTGCAGGTGCGCGAAGTGTGCTCTGTTCAGCCGTCTCTCGTAGCGTTGCGTGCTGTTCTCCATAAGACTGGCCCTGGCCTTTGCCTTGATCGTCAGGTGAATAGATGGGGCAGCTGGTCGACCAGCTGCGGGTACTCGTGGCGGGTGACGCTGTTGAGGTAGCCCAGCACCTCGTCATCCCCTCCGGTGTGCGTGGCCAGGCACAGGTAGTGATTCAGCCCGTCAATGGGGGCGTAGACGATCCACTCGCCGGTCAGGCGCCCTCCCTCGGCGCGTCGTTCGTAGCCATCAAGGACCACCCGGTCGGTGAAGCGCTGCAGGTCCTCAGCGCTTGCCCCCTGGCTCAGCTCTTCCTCGGCGATGCGCATCATCACCTCGGGAGGTCGTGCAGCCAGGATGTTGCTGGACACGATGCTGACCGTGCTCGCCGTGAAGTGCTTGTGGTACAGGCCAGCGAGGCGCCCGCCTGCCTTGAACGGCGTGGGCGGCTTGGTCTGGCCGTGCCCGAGGCCGGGAGTCAGGCCTTCCAGCTGCTTGATCTCAGCGGCGATCATGTTTGGATCGACGCCATGCACCCCGGCGTAGGCCATCATCTGGGCGATCAGCAGCGCGGAGATGCGCCTTGGCGCGACGTCGCCCAGGCCTACCTCGTCGGCGAAGGCTTGTCGCTCTGCGCGCCCAACTTGACGGGGCGGCTCGAAGCACCGCAGGTTGAACACCAGTTCAAGCGGCTGCGGTGCTGTGGTGTTGGTCATGGCGGACATGTCTTCATCCCTTCGAGCTTGGCCCGTTCTCACCCACTTGCAAATTTCCTACCGTCCACCGGGGGGGGGTGTGCGCGAGGATTGAAAAATCGCTAAGTGCTTGTCAGCACTGAGAAAGTTGAAATTTTGGATCCCTTTTTGGGCTTTTGGCACTCAGTCGGCTGCATTTTTCATAAAAATTAGCCCTCACATAATGCCAGTTAACTGAGGGCAATACAGCCAAAAGAAAAGAGCCCGTAGGCTCTTGGCGGGAAGATGCGACCCGTCAGCCGCGCACGGGCTGCTTGCCGCTCTGGGTCTGGCGTTGATGACGCTGCCGACGATCCAGCGCGTCGTACTGGGCACGGATGCCGCGCAAAGCACCGATCAAGGGGGCGAAATACATCGCCGGGGCCTCGGCCGCGGCCTTGCGGATTTCGACCCACACGGTTGGGTGTTGCTGCTTCATTGCCATTCCTTAACAGCCTTCCAAGCTGTGAGCACAAAATACGCGAAAACGAGGATGGCGTCAAGGGTGACGATGCCCTCGGCCAAGATTTCCAGAACGTGGATTGTGTAAGGCTGCCCGTGGTGCTCCTTGAGCCACTCAACGAGTGCGTCGATCAACCATGCCGGGATCGCGACCACCACAAAAATGACCGTCCCCACAACCGCGTGCGTCACGAAGTGGACGATTGGCGACCACCAGGGGGTGTTTCCATTGCTCATTGGGCCCTTCTATGCAAACCAGCATTTCGAATAATTATGGCGTGGCGTTGGCGTTGGCCGCGTCGTGACGTGACCATGTGGGTGTCATGAACCACAGGAGCTGATATGCCCTTAGATTCTCTCAAGAAGGACCAACTTCATGCGCTGATCGTCGCCGCACTGGCTGAGCATCAAGCCATGCATGGCAGGGTGACTGAAATTCCCGCCTTCCTGCCAATCTCAGAAGAGTGGCACCAGCTCGATCCCTCAAGGGCGAACGGGAGTATCGCACTCCCCGCTGGCTCCAGTCACTCTTTGACGGTCGCCATCGGAGACGTCGTTGCTGAACACCAGCGGCGGTATAGGCTCGATCTGCCCCCAATGGGGCTCACCACGCAACCTTGATCGTTCTCGGCGCCGGATGCGAGGAGCGCACGTATTGGAAGCATCCCAGATGACTTGGACATATACTGTATAAATGTCCAGTATTCTAGGCTCCATTGTTGCGCGTCGTATGCCCTTGCTTCATGTGGGTGCTGTATGTGCGGGCTTTCCTTCACCTGCAGATGACTTTGCAGCGCGTCGCATTGACCTCACGGAGGTACTGATCGCCCACCCTCAGGCCACCTTTCTGCTGCGGGCGCAGGGATGGTCCATGAAGGATGCCGGTATCGGAGATGGCGACATGCTGGTGGTGGACCGGGCGATCAGTCCACGGCACAACCACATCGTGGTTGCTGTCGTTGATGGCGAGTTCACCGTCAAGACCTTGTATCAACGTGCAGGGCGAATTCGGCTCAAGCCAGCGAACCCGACCTTCCCGGACATCGTGCCGCGTCAAGGGCAGACGATAGAAATCTGGGGAGTGGTCACCAGCTGCATTAAGAGGTTTGCGGCGTGAGGTCGCCATGTTCGCTCTGATTGATGGCAACAACTTCTACGTTAGCTGCGAGAGGGTGTTTCGGCCCTCGCTTGTTGGTCGCCCCGTAGTGGTACTGAGCAACAACGATGGCTGCGCGATTGCGCGAAGCAACGAAGCCAAAGACTTGGGCGTGAAGATGGGCCAGCCCTGGTACCAGATCCGCCAGCTCGAAGAAAGCCATGGCTTGGTGGCACTGTCAGCAAATTTCACGCTCTATGGAGACATGAGCGACCGGATGATGAGCTTGGCCGCTGGTATGGGCCCTCACGCAGAAACGTACAGCATCGATGAGGCATTCATCAGCCTGCAAGGCCTCAAGGGCGATTTGGCAGAGCGGGCCCGCGCCGTCAGGGCAAGGATTCTTCAATGGATTGGTATTCCGACCTGTGTAGGCATCGGCCAGACCAAGACCTTGGCTAAGCTGGCCAACCACATTGCCAAGTCATCCGAGCGCAAGCCGGGCAGCTACCCGCCAGACCTTGCCCAGGTGTGCAACCTTGCGGCCCTAAACCAAGAAGAATTGCACGCGCTGTATCAAGCCACGCCCGTGGGCGAGGTCTGGGGCGTGGGGCCTCGCATCGGCAAACAGCTACTGGTCGAGGGCGTCACAACGGTGCTGGATCTCGTTCGGATGCCGCCTACGATGGCCAGGGCGCGGTGGGGTGTGGTGATGGAGCGCACCCTGCGTGAACTGCTGGGGCAGACCTGCATCGAGCTGGACGATGCCCCGCTGCCGAAGCAAGAGATTGCCTGCACGAGGTCATTTGGGCGCCCTGTCCAGCAGCTGGAGCCTTTGATTGAAGCCGTGAGTGAGTTTGCGGCCCGCGCCGCTGAAAAGCTCCGCAAGCAGGGCAGCTTGGCAGGCCAGTTGCACGTCTTCGCGCACACCTCGCCCTTCAGGCCGGGCCCCAGGTTTTCTCGCAGCGTGACGGTGCCTTTGAGGCGCCCTACTGCTGACACCACACAGTTGGTTCGCGCTGCGGTGATGGGCATGCGCACCATCTATCGACCAGGCTACGACTTGGCCAAGGCTGGTGTCATGCTGCTCGATCTGGTCGACGGGCACGCCTGGCAAGGTGAGTTAGAACTTGGTGAAGATGGGGGGCAGGATCGGTCGCGTCTGATGGCCGCGATGGACGTGTTGAACCATCGCTATGGGCGGGGCACAGTGCATGTAGCCAGCACCGGCACCCAGGGTCACAATGCTGATCATCGGGTTTGGGCGATGCGTCAGGAACGGCGCACGCCCCAGTACACCACCAGGTGGGAGGATGTGCCCATTGCCAAAGCGTAACGCTCTTGGCTCTGACCAGACCTAGGAAGGATGTCTTGAATGTGCACGATGTATGAGACTGGCGAGCCGCTTGATCTGGAGCGGGCATTCAGGGGGCAGTTGAGCCTGGACATCGAGTACCCGAGAGAGGTCTTCAAGGACTACGCCGCCCCCATCATCAGAAAGCCAGCTGGTGGTCAGCCTGGCGAGCGCGAAGCGGTATTGGCGCGGTTTCGCTTGATCCCACACCGCATTGCCGAGCCCAATGAGTTCAAGGCATCAACCATGAACGCTCGCACCGAGACTGTGGATCAACTGTTTTCGTTCAAATCGGCTTGGCAGCGCCGACAGGTCTGCATCATCCCGGCGTGGTCGTTCTACGAGCCCTACTACGAAACAGCAGAGGCGAAATCCGTGCGCTGGAAGATCGCGGCGGCTGATGGCCAGATGCTGGCCATTGCGGGCATCTGGGACCGCTGGGCCCGTGATGGCAGGGAGATCGTCTCCTTTGCCATGCTCACCATCAACTGCGACGAGCACCCGCTTCTCAAGCGCTTTCACAAGTGGTACGACAAGGACGGCAAGCCGGAGGAAAAGCGCACACCTGTGCTGCTGGCGCATGACCAAGTGGACGCATGGCTGGCAAGTTCGGTGGATGATGCGCCGCGCTTTTTCTCAACTTTCGAGGCCCAGGATCTGCGTGCCCTGCCCTGGCCCATGGAGCCTCGAAAGCGCGCCTGAGATGGTCCGCATGGGAGGCCTTGAAGAGATGCTCATGGCCGCGCTATGATGGGGTACATGAACCCCGCCACCAAAACCAACAATGAACGGCTTCGCGAGTTGATCGCGGAGGCTGGTGTCACCCAGCCTGTTGCGCTCACGATTTTCAATCGTGGTCTTGGGCCTGCTGCGTACTCAATGGACACATTCAAAGCATTTCTTGTGAGATCCGATTCCGCCAAGTTCAGGCCGCTCAAAGACGAGCTGCTTGAACACGCAGAAAAGCAGTTTGCGAAAGTCATCAATTCCGCTTGACTGATGGGGTACATGTACCCCAAAATGCAAACAACAACGGAGGGACCGCACCATGAAGCCAATCACCTTGACCAAAGCGGAGTGCGTGCGCCGCGCTCGCAACTTGAACCAACAGGCCATCGCGTATCGCTCATGCGGCAAGAAGGTCTGGGCCCGCGAGTTGGTTCAGAAGCGGAAGCAGTACATGGCCGCAGCTCGCTTGTTTGCCTGAACTTGAAAGTGTCATGAATATCAAACCACCACAAACGGTCGAGGAACAGGGCTTTGAGGCCCTGCAACGGCTGTATGAACTGGCTACAGACTTCCACCACGACCACGGGTCCGTGGCCGCTCGCTTCCTTCTGGGGCTTTACAACGGGCATCGGTTCCCTTTCGACCTCACAGACCTGAGGTTGCTTGAGCCTGAAGCATTTCAAGATGCCATGGCCGTCCTGGTCATGGATGCCAGACTGACGCGCAAAGAGGTGCACAACTACTTTGCGGACGGCAGCAAGAAGTTCGAGCGTCTGGTGCAGGATTGGAACGTCACCGACGTGGCCAGGTTGAAGGAAACGGGTGATGGTTCGCCGACGCCGCGTGCTCAGCGAGGGTTTCTTCGTCACGAAGATGACGTGTCGGCCAAGCTCGTGACCTACGGCGAAGCACCAGGCTATCGAGACGTGCGTCTGACATTCGATTGCGAAGTCATCGGGTCTGATCGCGAGGATGTGGGCCCTGTTCGCATCTGCCTCAGCGTCAGCGCCGAGGACGGCTTGTCTGTGATGGAGCACATCCAGCAGGTTCACCAGTTTGCATGGCGTCGCGGTCGCCCCATCGACGCCAAAGACCATGAGGTGGCGCCGCGTTGGGCGACGTCTTCAGCCAGCAACTGAGAAGCCAGCACCTGCAGGGGCGAATGACTGGATTGGGCGCGGGAAAAAGCGCCATGACACTCATGGCATGGTGCCGCCAGGCCCTTCCGGCATAGCGCCCCTCCTTCCTTCAGTACTCCTTTTTTCTTGTCCACACTGTGGACAAATAACCATCAATTTGTATTGCACAATACAAATTACAAAGAAGGGACGGGATGAAAGCTTCACCATCAGCCGCGTCCTCGGCCACGCCACATGTTGACGTGGCATTGGAGCTGCAGCACGCCTATGACTTCTTCAACCGCGAACTGTTCGATGCTGAGTTGCCGGTTTGCATGATCACCTTGCAGCGCGAGAAGGATACCTTCGGGTACTTCTCAGCGAAGAGGTTCGGCAACAGCGATGGCAAGCACACAGACGAGATCGCCTTGAACCCCGGCTATTTTGCCGTGGTGCCAATTCTTGAGATCTTGCAGACCCTGGTCCATGAGATGACGCATCTTTGGCAGCATCACTACGGCGAACCTGGTCGCGGGCGTTACCACAACGCAGAGTGGGCCAACAAAATGGAGGCCATCGGGCTCATGCCCAGCGATACGGGCAAGCCAGGGGGCAAGCGCACTGGAGATCGGATCGCGGATTACGCCATGCCCAGTGGGCGCTTCCTGGAGGCGGCAAAGAAGCTCCTGACAGCCGAGTTCCGCATCTCGTGGTATGACCGCTATCCACCGACTGGGGTGTGTTTGGCGGCTGAATCCTTGGAGTCTTCTGCCTTGTCGGTTGAGCTGGGGTTGCCTACATCCGTGGTCGACTCATCCCCTGCTGTGCATGCCGACGTGGGTGTGCGCGTTGCTGAGCAAGTCTCTACCGCCTCGGGCGTCAAGGGGCCGGACAACAGATCCAACAGGCTGAAGTACTCGTGCGCGTGCAAGCCTGCAGTTAATTTCTGGGGCAAGCCTGGGATCAAGGCATTGTGTGAGGTTTGCCGCCACCCCTTTGTCATTCCAGGGGCATATGGAGGGCGGCAGCACCAGCACGACGTCGCCGAGCAAGATCATCTATCATGAGCACATGAACACCGAAAACGTACCGTTCAGCACCAATGCCAGGCTTCGCAAGTTGGTTGAAGGCTCTGGCCTTTCTCAGATGGACGCTTTAGCGCTCGTCAATCGAAAGGTTGGAGTGCGGAAGATCTCCGATTCAGCTTGGAAGAGCTACTTTTGTGCGGAGGGAACCTCGCGCTACAGAAACCTCAGCAATGAGCTGCTTGAGGTAGCGGAAAAAGTGCTCATGCCGCTCCAGAAGGATGCTTGACCATTGGTGTACAAGTGCCATACATTGAAACCATGGAGGATGTTTGACATGAAGGCGATGCGGGTCCGCGCAGCAGGCGTAGCCTTTTGCATGGCTTTGGGTTTCATCGCGACAGCGGCCCCGACCGATCAAACGGAGCCTTTGTCTGCATGGGTGAAGCCAGTGGAGACCTCGGTCGTTCTCGGCGAGGGGGACTCTCGGGTGAAGGCACGCGAGGTCGCCATAGACCAGCTCAAGCGAATCGCATCAGCGAGCGCGGGCTCTG
Organism: Aquabacterium sp. NJ1; assembly: GCF_000768065.1. Taxonomy (NCBI): domain Bacteria; kingdom Pseudomonadati; phylum Pseudomonadota; class Betaproteobacteria; order Burkholderiales; family Sphaerotilaceae; genus Aquabacterium; species Aquabacterium sp. NJ1. The sequence continues at coordinate 20,198 of NZ_JRKM01000002.1, forward strand.
TCGTTGAGAGCATCACGACGGTGAAGGATGACAAGTTGACCGAGCAGATGCGCATGATCAGCGTCTCTTTGGTCAAGCTCGACCAGATCAAAGAGCTGGTCGCCGTAGAGGCTGGCGCCGTGGTGTTGAAGGTGTCGGCCAGAGCGAGCATCGATCAGTCGGAGCTGGCCAGGTTGACCAGAGAGCTACGCCAGGACACCGAAAAGGCGAAGGCGATTGCGAAGCTGCAGAAGGACAATGAGGCCTTGAGGGAAGAGCTACGCAAGGTCTCCGAGCAGCTCCAGCAGCGCAAGGCACCCAGCACGGTAGATGAGTTGGGGCAGCGCCAGACGCGCATTCTGACGGCGCTGGCCACCAATGAGGGGCAAGTACGCCAGGTGTTTGAAAAAGGCGCTTTGCTGGCCATGGCCGATGCGGATGCAAAGCGGTTTGAAGATACCAAGGCCGTCATCCTCCAGGACGCATTGATGCCTCTGGTGGATACGCCCTTGCGTGCTGAGGTGGTATCGGTAGTTCGAGAGGCTGGGGCCTATAAAGTGGGGCTGCGTGTAGGTTGGAGTGCTGCCCCTATTGATCGCGCCCAGAAGTTCTTGTCTAAGTACCTGCAGGGTGGTGGGTTCTACTTGGCAGAGCGTGATAGGGAGGCCTACTTTTCTCACCGCGATAATGCAGAGGGTCGATCTCCGAACGACTTGCAGCCGCGCCTTTATGACTTCGTCGCGAGGCACAAGGTTGTGGCAGTGTTTAAGGTCGGGAGCAAGTCTGTCGAATTGCCGATCATGGCCACGTATCAGCACGACACCTTTACCAGGTGCCGTCAGAAGCCAGCGTCTAGCGGGGATCTGGGTGTTATTTGTCTGTTCAAGCTGTTGCCTTCCAGTAGTGAAATCCTCGGAACTGAGGAGAACGGCTATCGCTACAGCGTGAACCCTCTGACGATTGCTTTGCCTGAGTCAGAGGCTGCAGGGGCTGTGTCGGTTCTAGGCGCCGTGAAGTTAATTGGACCAGCTGGGGTAATAAGGCAAACCGATTTTTCTGCACCCTTGCAGGGCGGCAAAGTCAGTGAGAGGTAATGATCATGTTGATGAGCATCATCGAATTCTTGCGCTTGAAGAGCGCTGTCGCAGAACAAAAAGCCAAAGAGGTGAAGGCTGAGATGGTCACACAGGATGGTCAGATCGCCATGTCTGCTGCAGATCAGGAGGATCCATTCGATCATCCTGTGAACCCCGTTTTCCCGGACAGTCTCTTCGAGTCAACACACTGCCATTTCTAAGTTCACTTGCGTGTCAATTGGCACTAAGATCTTCTTGCCGGTGGATTGCATCGGCCCTGCTTTTCCTCCCTGAGCAGGTGCCTTACCGTGATGACAGCGATAAGGCTTCACTCGCTGGATGGTCCTGCTGTCCAGCGAGTTTTCTTTTGCTGGCCAGCAGCTTGCCAAAATTGATTTCCGTAGAAGTTGGCGAAAACCAAATAGAGAAGCCATGATCCGATCCATTCTTCAGCAATATCGAGACGAGTCCGCTTTCAATCGTGACCTTGGCGACCGCTTCGAGAGACTGATTCGCGCTTACCTCAAGCTTGATCCCCAGTACGTTGCGCTGTTCTCCGACGTATGGTTGTGGAAGGACTGGCCTGAGCGCGAGGCTTTGGGCTACAAGGCGCCTGATACCGGAATCGACTTGGTGGCCAAACTGCGCGACGAGGAGGGCTACTGCGCGATTCAGTGCAAGTTCTACGACTCGCCGATTCCGTTGGGCGATCTCGGCAACTTCTTCACTCTCTCGGGCAAGGGTGGCTTCACGCAGCGACTCATCGTGGCCACGGCTAACCTCAGCAAGCACGCTGCCGACGCGCTAGAAAACCAGACCATCCCGGTTGAGATGATGACACTGGAGGACTTGGAAGCCTCTCCCATCGACTGGTCGCATTTCTCCATCGAAAAGCCCGAGCATCTTCGTAAGCTGCCGAAGAAAGGTCCACGTGATCATCAGCGCGAGGCCTTGGCCAACGTACTGAAAGGCTTCAAGAGCAGCGACCGTGGCAAGCTCATCATGGCTTGCGGCACCGGCAAGACCTACACCTCGCTCATCATCTCGGAGGAGATGGTGAGGCCGGGGCAGTACGTCCTCTTCCTTGTGCCATCCATCGCCCTTCTGTCTCAGACCCTGCGCGCATGGACGGCCGACGCAGCTGTGCCGCTGCGCTGCTTCGCCGTGTGCTCTGACAGCAAAGCCAGCCGTAACGAAGAGGACATGCGCATCTACGAGCTGGCCTACCCTGCCACCACGAATGCGACCAAGCTCGCCAAGTCCCTTACCGAGACGAAGGACGATAGTGCCCTCACGGTGATTTTCTCGACGTACCAGTCCATCGACGTTGTGCATCAGGCACAGCAGAAAACCGGCATCGAGTTCGACCTGGTCGTGTGCGATGAGGCCCACAGGACGGCTGGTTACACCGTACCAGGCGAGGATCCTTCTGCCTTCATCCGCGTGCATGACAACGCCTATCTCAAGGGCAAAAAGCGGCTTTACATGACCGCTACCCCTCGCATCTATGCCGAGGCTAGCAAGAGCAAGGCTGAGGAATCGAACGTCCAGGTGTTCTCGATGGACGACATCTCAACATTCGGCCCTGAGTTTCACCGTCTGCGTTTCGATGAGGCTGTCAAACGCGACCTACTGTCTGACTACAAGGTGCTTGTGATCGCAGTTGATGAGCTGCACGTCAGTCAAGTGCTGAATCAGCGGATCGGTGATCGAGGCGATGAGCTTAAGCTGGACGACGCGGTGAAGATTGTTGGCTGCTGGAATGGCTTGGGCAAGCACGCCGCAATCGAGGATGGCAACGATTTCAGCGTCGATCCGTTGCCCATGCGCACGGCTATCGCCTTTGCTCAGTCCATAAAGCATTCCAAGCTGCTGACTGCCGAGTTCGAGAGAATTTCAAACGATCTTGGCGATGACATCGACTACCTGCCAGCTTTGGAAGCTAAGCACGTTGATGGCACGATGAACGTGGTCGAGCGCAATCAGAAACTCTCATGGCTGAAGGACAACATTGCCAAGGATGAGGCGCTGTGCCGCATCCTGACCAATGCGCGATGCCTTTCGGAGGGCGTGGACGTGCCAGCTCTGGATGCCGCGATCTTCCTGAACCCGCGTGACTCCGTGGTTGACGTAGTGCAATCAGTTGGCCGTGTGATGCGCAAAGACCCAGCAGGCCGCAAGAAGTACGGTTATGTGATTCTGCCCATCGGCATCCGCAAGGACACGTCGCCCGAGGCCGCGCTGGACGACAACAAAAAGTACCGCGTGGTCTGGCAGGTGCTCAACGCCTTGCGCGCCCACGATGACCGGCTTGACAAGCAGTTCGCCACCATCGACCTGACTGGTAAGGGTAACGGCGTGGTCAACGTGATTGGTGTCGGCGGGGGCAATGACAAGACCGACAATGTGCCAGACCAGCTTGGGTTCAACTTCGACCCTGTGGAGTTGGGCAAGTGGCAGGACGCCATGTTCGCCAAGATCGTCCACAAGTGCGGCAATCGACGCTACTGGGAGGACTGGGCCAAGGATATTGCCGATATCGCCGACCGTCACCAGATGCGCATTCGCGCTTTGCTGGACAAGCCCTACTCCAAGGGAAAGAAGGCCTTTGACGAGTTCCTCAAGGGCGTTCGGAAGAACCTGAACCCGAGTGTCAGCCAGAACGACGCCATTGAGATGTTGGCCCAGCACATCATCACCAAGCCGGTGTTTGATGCGCTGTTCGAAGGCTATGCCTTCACCAGCAAGAACCCGGTTTCCCAGTCCATGCAGAAGATCATGGACATCCTTGAGGCACAGGCACTCGACAAGGAGCACGAGACGCTGGAAGGCTTCTATGCAAGTGTGCGCGAGCGCGCCTCTGGCATCACCGACCCCAAGGGGCGGCAGAAGATCATCGTCGAGTTGTATGACAAGTTCTTCAAGACCGCCTTCCCGCGCATGGTCGAGCGTCTGGGCATCGTTTACACGCCGGTCGAGATCGTAGACTTCATCCTTCACAGCGCGGATGCAGCCTTGCAAGAGCACTTCGGCATCCGCCTCGCCGACAAGAACGTTCACATCCTTGATCCGTTCACCGGCACCGGCACCTTCCCGGTTCGGCTGATCGAAACTGGTCTGATCCCACCCGACAAGCTGACCTACAAGTACCGCCACGAGCTGCACGCCAACGAGATCGTGCTCCTGGCCTACTACATAGCGGCCATCAATATTGAAGAGTCGTTCCATCGCGTCACAGGGCAAGACTACGAGCCGTTCCCCGGCATCGTGCTCACCGACACGTTCCAGATGAGCGAGCCCCAGAACGGTGACATCGACGAGGGCCTTCCCGAGAATCACGAGCGGGCTGACCGCCAGAAGGCCCGCGACATCCGCGTGATCGTGGGCAACCCGCCCTACTCCGTGGGCCAAGATGACGCCGGTGACAACAACCAGAACCTTCGCTATGCGCGGCTGGATGGGCGGATTGCTGCCACTTATGTTGCGCATTCCACCGCGACCAACAAGAACAGCCTTTACGACTCCTACATCCGGGCTTTCCGCTGGGCCTCAGACCGTGTCAAGGACGAGGGCGTCATCTGCTTCGTCACCAATGGAGGCTGGGTTGATGGCAACACGATGGACGGCTTCCGTAAGACGCTCCAAGACGAGTTTTCTGACGTGTATGTGTTCAACCTACGTGGCAACCAACGCACCAGTGGGGAGCTGTCACGCAAGGAGGGCGGCAAGGTGTTCGGTTCTGGCTCGCGTACTCCAGTCGCCGTCACGCTGCTGGTCAAGCGCAAGGGGCACACTGGCAATGCCAAGGTGCGTTACCACGACATCGGAGACTACCTGACACGCGAGCAGAAGCTGGACATCGTGTCTGACTTCGGTAGCCACAAAGCCATCCCTTGGAAATTACTCAAGCCGAACGAGCATCACGACTGGATCAATCAACGCAGCGGTGACTTCGGTGCTTTCATGGCGATCAACGACGAACCTGGTGCAATCTTTGCGATGCGTTCCCGTGGGGTGTCGACGGGCCGTGACTCATGGGCCTGCAACCTGAGCAAATCGGGAGTGACTGCCAACATGAAGCGCATGGTGGCCTTCTACAACGAGCAGGTGAAGGCCGTTGGCCAACGCTGCAAGGATGCCGGGAAGGAGGCTGACAAGACTGCCGCCGCTCTGGCCTCTCAAGACAGCAAGAAGATTAAGTGGAACCGAGGCCTGCTCAGTAGCTTGGCTCGCGCACGGGCCATCCAGTTCGACAAGAGCCGGGTACGCCTCTCTGCCTATCGCCCGTTCAACAAGGCGTGGGTGTACTTCGACCCGCTGCTGAACGACATGGTGTACCGGATGCCTGCGTTGTATCCGGAGGACGATTGCGACAACATCGCCATCTGTCTTCCTGGTACTGGCGAGGATCGCCCTTTCTCCGCTTTGGTGACGCGCAACCTCCCCAATCTGCACCTGCTGCACGGTGGGCAGTGCTTCCCGCTGCATTGGTACGAAAAGGCCGGTGAGCAGTCGGCACAGGCAGGCCTGAGCTTTGACGAGCAGAAAGGCAAGGCCGAGGTCAACGGCTTTGTCAAACATGACGGTATCACCGACGAAGCGCTGGCCAACTTCCGCAAGCACTACAAGAACAAGGCTATCACCAAGGAAGCCATCTTCTACTATGTCTACGGCGTGCTGCACTCGCAGGAATATCGCGACCTGTACGGGGCCGATCTCAAGAAGGTGCTGCCGCGTATTCCGTTCACGTCAGACTTCGCCGCTTTCGAGAAGGCTGGACGCGCTCTCGCCAAGCTGCACCTTGACTATGAGACGGTCGAGCCGTGGCCTGTCGCTGAAGAAGCCAAGGACAAGGGAGACCTTAACGACTTGGCCTATTACCGGGTCGAGAAGATGCGCTTCATGTCCAAGGGTGGGCGCGAGAAGGACAAGACGGCCATCGTGTTCAACAGCCGCATCACGATCAAGGGCATCCCGCTTGAGGCCTACGAGTACGTGGTCAACGGAAAGAGTGCCGTCGAGTGGGTGATGGATCGCTACGAGGCCTCCACGGACAAGGACAGCGGCATCAAGAACGACCCCTACGAGTGGTGCAAGGAAGTCAACGACCCCGCCTATGTGCTGAACCTGCTCAAGCGCGTGATCCGCGTGAGCATGGAGACGGTCAAGATCGTTGGAGGACTGCCGTCGATACAGTGACGGCAGAAGGGAGAGAAGAACAATGTCCGACCTGACCGCGTTCGAGGGGCGCAAGCTGGAAAAGCTGCTTGGCATGGGCAGCGGCTACGTGCTGAACTTTTCCGACCGCACCTACAGCGAATTCTTCATCGACTACCGCATTGACATCGACGCGGCCCAGTACCGCACGGGCGGCGACTCCAAGGCCAAGCGGATGCGCACCTTCTGGGCTGTCGCACCGAACCACACAGTCGGCCGCGTGCTGGAAGGCCTGATCGCCTACGGAATCGACGAGCGCTGTCTGGGTGATAGCAGCCACGAGCTGATCGACGCCTGCCGCGTGATCGCGCAGCGCTTGCTCGCCGATCAGCCGGTGGCCGAGCTGGACTCGCTGACGGCCAATTCCGATGACCGCGACTTCGAGGTGGTTGCCGAGCACGTCCGCGAAGCCATCGAGAAGAACCAGCCCGAGGGCGCGCTGGATCGCCTGCACACGTTCGTCATCAAGTTCATCCGCATCGCCTGCGAGCCGCACGGCATCGAGGTGAACCGGGACAAGGCCCTGCACAGCATCTTCGGCGAGTACGTCAAGGCGCTACGTGAGGGTGGCCACCTTGAATCGCAGATGGCCGAGCGCATCCTAAAGTCCAGTATCTCAGTGCTGGAATCCTTCAATGATGTGCGAAACAACAAGAGCCTCGCTCACGACAATCCTATCTTGAACTATGAAGAGAGCCTTCTGATCTTTAACCACGTTGCTGCGTCGATCCGATTCATCAAGGCTCTGGAGCTGAAGATCAAGGCGAAGGCTAATGCCAAATCGGCAACTTGGGATGATGACGTGCCGTTCTAGTTATGGCTCGAAGTCAGAGTCTCGCTCTGGCTCGGCGCCTTCTTGCTCCGACTTCAACGTTGCCTTGAGAGCATTTGCCCAGGCATACACTTGGTCGATGTTGCCCGTGAATGAGTGGCTGAAAACCTTCACTGTTAATAGTCGGTCGGCTCCTTGCGTCACGATCACGTTTGCTCCGAGGATTTCCAGCTGGAAGGCTATGCCGTTGGCAATCTCAGCCAAATCTAGATCAGAGTACCTGGGAACTTGTTTGGAGTCATTCATGGTCGGGGTAGTTGGTGATGAGCACGCATGCGGTTCGCCTGGAACCTGTCTTTATGAGGTCTGAGTACTTGGCAGTTTTTCTGGGGAGTAGAGCAACTGATCGTTCTTCCTGAGTTGTCTCCAATTGATTGCCTTGGAGTGACTCTTGCCCTCTTACGGTGATGTCTTGTCGCCTGGCGAGCGATGCCATGGCATGCATGTTCGCCATCTTTGTGAGAGCGTCCGTGGTGATGGAACCGCTGGCACAGCCGATTGCGGTATCGGGCGAGACATCAGGCAACTCTGACGCGGTGTCCGCCGCGAGGCGCCAATCAATCGGCTTCATTCTCAGGCTGCTGGCCAAGGCCTGCAGATCCGAAGCCTCCACCAAGCTTGACGCCTCATCTGAGGAGATCTGCTGAGATGCCGTGAGCCCAGCGATCAGCAGCCCAATGAGGGTAGCTGCAGGCGTCAATTGCCGCTCTCTGCTGCGCTGGAGGCTGTTGCTGGTACCGATGCCGTCAGAGTGGCCGTTTGGGCTTCCCTGGCCTCTTTGGCGCGTTGCGCCTGGCGCTCAGACACTCGGCGCTCCAAGTCGCTGAAGGCGGCTGCGATCTTGGCGTCATGCGCTTGTGCTTTTTGCTGCTGCAGTACGCGATTGAATTCGGTGTAAGGCAGCTTGACCAGCACGAAGGTGTTGAATTCCCCACCGATGGACTTGACGTCTTGCTTGATGGTTTCCAGACCCACTACGGGGACTTGTGTGACCAGCTTGTCAATTAGCTCGGTGTATTGCTGTGTCAGTGCCCCGCCCTGCTCTTGGTTGTAGCTGCGCTCGCTGCCAGACAGCTCTTGGTTGTAGAGCTTGGCCAGGCCGAACTCGCCATCCAGCATGGCCTTGCGCATGGATGTACGCAGATCGCTGGACTTGCCAATACCCACTGCGTAAACGCCAGAGGCATCGGGGATGGGGGCTTGAAGCGCCCACCTCGGGACTTGTTCAAGCAGTGCCTCGTTCTGCGTCTGTTTTTTCGCGGCAAGATCCGCCGAGGCCTGGCTCCGTACCTCTTCGGCTTTGGCCCTGTCACGGGCTACTTGCTCCATCGTCGGAGACGATGCGCATGCGGACATAAGCAGGGGGATGGATAGCAAGGCAGCACGTTTCATGAGGCTCTCCTGGACATGGGTTGCGTTCCGCGCAGTTTGGTGCACAGGTGCACCGGAATCAACAGCCCGGTATCACTTACCCCCATTTTCTGTGGATAACGACCGGGCTTGAGTGCTGAAAGTTGTTCGCTGACAACCCTTTAGACTGGGTTGCCCGATTTTTAAGCAACCCTTGCTGAAAGTCAGCGAAGAGTGACGCTGGACTCCGCTGTCGGGTTTGGTGCTGACATCACACTGCGGATCAGCTGGGTGATCCACGAGGCTGCGTGCAGGCCTTCAAAGCCGTCAGAGCCAGGCCCAAAGTCGTGAGCGGGAAGCTTCCATTTGCGCTCGATCACGTCATCAATCGTGCCCAGCTCATCAATGACGCCAAGTGCCAGTGCCTCGTTGCCGCCCCATGCTTCACCAGTGGCGTATTGAACACCGGGCTTGAGCGTCTTGCGGAGGGAGCGAAGCTCGTCGCTGAACTCCTTGCCCATTGTGTTGACCAGCTGCTGGGCTTTGTCGTTTGCCTGGTCCGTCATCGGAAGGTAGGGGTTGAGCATGGCTTTCAGCGGACCTGAGGCGTACACGCGTTGGGCCACGTCCACCTTCTCCAGTGCCTTGTGAAAGTCCCAGGTGGCCATGACGGCGCCAATCGATCCGACCAGTGAGTACTTGCCTGCGTAGATTCGATCCGTGTGCATCGCGATCATGTACGCAGCTGACATGCCCCCGTTACCGATCACTGACACGATGGGCTTGGGATGCTGCTTTTTCAATGTCGCTATGGCATTGGTGATCCGTTCCGACTCGACAGGGGCTCCACCGCTGCTGTCGATTGCCAGGACCACGGCCTTGATCTTGTCGGACTCGAATGCAGCCTTTAGCGCGGGGATAACCTGCGCCGCAGATGCGGTGCGTGAGCCAGGCGCGATATCGCCTTCAATTCGCACCACACCTACTGCGTCTGCAGGAGTGAACCACCGGCTCCCATTCATGTAGATCAGGCCACAGAGGTAGACCAGGAATGGCAGGCCGAAAATCATGAAGTAGATGCTGGCCTTGAGGATTCGAGATCTGCGCTCGGCTCCTCGGTCACGCAAGAGCGCGGCGACCAGGCCTTGGAGTGTCGTCTGGAGATCTGCGCCCGAAGAGGCGTGTGCCCCAACGGCCAATTCCACCGGATCTGTATCCCTCTGTCGGCGAAACAGTCGTGACCAGATGGACGTGCGCGGCTCTTGTGTGTCGGTTGGCTGGGTCATGTTGCACCTCGAAGGATGGAATGAATGAAGGATGGGCAGATCGATGATCTGCCCTGCTTCCAACTTCTGACTTCCGACCTTCCAGGGTGACGACGCCCAAACTGCGGTGCGCTACCAAAGCCCACCGCTGGATATTGCCCCTGGGAACTATTTTGGCACTCTCATAAAAGAGGTGGAAATGCCCATTACTTACAAGGTATCAGTGCTTTTGCCGCTTGACCATCCAACCAGGTGTATTCGAGCCTGGTCGAGTGAAGATCAGGCGGTAGGCAGAAAAAGCGAAGAAAATCATTGCCCCTACTCGCAGCATTAAAGCACCTAAGGCTAAGCCGAAGAACATCGCATCGTGAGGCGCATTGCCCGAGGCATTCAGGTCGTGCGTGATGCCCGCGCCAAGCAGGTAGGCCAACGACGGGGTCAGGAGAAGCGTCACGAAGGCCGTGACTGACCAGCTGGCAAGTGGAGCGATGGCCGGTGAAGTAGTTTTCATGATCTCGTTCCCGCCTGGGGGGGCGTTACTCTGAACTTCTTGTTGGCATAGAGATTGACAAGTAGCTTGTCGATGCCGAACCCTACAAAGGCGCCGACGATGATGAGAGTAAAGCCGATCAGGCCTGCGCTGAGAGGAACGGCAGAGCCCTCATAGGCCATGGCAGCGAACTGCTCATACGGCACGTACGTCTGCGTGCCATTTGAAGCTTCTACCTTGTAGTCCCCTGTCATGAAGTCCCTGCTGACCCGACCTTCGAGTACCTCCCCACCCTTTGTATAGAAGTGGGCATGTTCAACGACTTGGAGGCGCGACGCGGTGATGAACGCGCAAAGAATGATGATGATCATGGCTAAGAAGCGCATGGCATTGGTCCCCTTAATCTGGTCACTTTCTCAACGGCGCAGCAGTTTGGCCCTGAACGGTTCATGCCGCTTCTTGGCTTCTCGCATTGCCAACATGGCCTGAGCGGCCAGCATCCGGTCCACATGGGTTTGAACTTTTGTGACCCAGAAGAACGAACCAAATAGCAAGACAGCAAGAGAGGTGCTGAACAGGTATGCGATCATCTTGGCGTACTCGGTCTTGTTTCTGCTCAATAGCTCAACCTTACTTGTCAGGTACTTTTGCATCGCAGCTTGTGTGGCCGATACTTGCTTGCTGGACTCAATTTCCACCAACTTTGCCTGAGCATCTAGCGTGTCGTGAAGATAACGCTCGTAGTTCTCAACAAATAGGTATGCCGAGGCCAGAATTCCGGCAAGCCCGAAAATCGCGAGGAACTTCCATAGGCTGTCTGTTGGGATTTGAAGCTTCTCCAGCATGCAGGTTCATCCCTTTTGATGGCGCTTGTAGCTTGGTCAGCTGACTACCGACCGTGGGGCAAAGCTAAACATTCGGACTTAACCCCGAAGATTCACTTCTTCGCGTCGGCAACCGTTGGCATCACCATCTGCACGTCCGTCACGCCCTTTGCTGACACCACGGTCTTCGACGTGTATGACGCCACCCGAGTCAAGACGTCACGTACTACGTCTTCCATCGGCGTTCCCTTGATGGACGACATGCCACCCAGCGCGCCCATGCCAGGACCGAAGGCAGCGGCGCCCCAGCTGGTGCTCGACGTTTCGTTGTTGCCGGTGAAAGTTTTGGCTTCCATCACCTTGGCCTTGCTGACGTCAATCACCTTGATATCCATGCCCAGTTCGGCCTGGCGTGTCGTTGTGGAAATGGATCCCAGAATGGGAATGAAGCCGCCCGCGAATTGCTTCTTCTCGGTGCTCATCGAGATGGAGGTGATGGCCCCGGTGATCATGTACTCGGCCTGCTGGACTTCGACGGTCTTCCCAACCAGCGCCATTTCCTTCTTCAGCTCCTCCAGCGCTTCGCGCTCCTGGATCTCGAAGCACCCAGTTTCTTTGAGGACAGTGGTCAGCATTGCTGTCATGCCATCGCCAATGCCAGGGAACGTGGACGAAGAGCTGCCCGAGGCCAGCTGTGCCAGCGCCATGAGGCCGCTTGCCCGAGGGTCTTGTGTAGGAGCTTGGCAGGACGACGACTTGCATGTCACCTGGCCAACCATGACCGTGGCCACAGGCTTGCTGCACTTGGGCAGCGCGTAGTCCTTCTCGTTTGTGACGGTGGTCGATTCAGCGGCAAAAGAAGCTGCAGCGAAGCACGCCAGTGCGCATGCAGTGATGGTGCGGATTTGCATGGATTCCCTCTTTGGTACGTCGTTCGTCAATGCGCCTCAAGTTGGCGCGATAGGCGTAATTCTGCCCCGTTCCGGGGTGAATGGTAGGTGCACTGGTGCACCGAGTCAAGATTATGTGCCCTTGTGCCCGAATACCTTCTCCGCATGCTTAAGGTAGGCCGGATCGAGCGGCCTCCAACGCATGGATTCAGGATCAGCCAGCCAGGCCTTGAACGCTGAAAGGCTGATCGGCCTTAGCTGCCCTTCATTGAATGCCTCCAGCGCCTTCGACTGTGAAAGGCCTGAGCCTTCGACCAGCGTGCGAAGCCGCGCATTGGTCGAGGTGTTAGCGGGGGGCTTTTTCGAGTCTTTGGTCATTCCCGAATAATACCCAGTAGGGATCCCCGGCTTGATTCGAGTCAGGTAGCTCTGCGAAGCATCTCGACGCTCAATCCCTAAATCGTCCGATTCTGAGCGTTGTGATCGCCGCAAGTGCGGCACCAGCTGCTGGCTGCAAAGCAGCTGCCCAGCCAGCGATACCGTTTGGAGCATCGCCGCCGTAGAGCATGGCCACCTCCACCGGAACCGTCATGACAAGCACCGATGCAATGCGCTTGAGTGGATGTGACGGCAGCAAGCTGCAAGGAAGAACAAACGCGAAGGTGCCAGCGCACCCGACCATGAAGGCGACGCCGTGCCCGACTGCATGAGATGTACTTTTGCCAAAAGCCTCTTGCAAGTCCTGCAGAAGAGGTGCGGATGCGTCGATTGCAAGGAACGTCAGCTTGTCCCCCACTACCTTGGCAAAGTACTCCATGAACGCTACAGCAAGTAGAAGGCTGTAGCCGAATGTCATCCTCCAGCTCATCGTCCAATTTCCGAGAGGGTTAGTGGCGGCGTACAGCCTCACCGAGTTGCACTAAGGTATAGATGAGATTGGCATACTCACTAAAATCGAATGCCTAATGCTTTCGATACCAAGTCTCTTGTTGATTGATCTTGCAAAAGCAAGCTACCAGACGGCTGGTCGGACTTCATCGGGTCGCCGCTGGCCAATATCAGCCACTGCTGCCCCTTTTGAATGGCAAGACCGCATGATGAGTTCGATGTGTAGACAGGAACGAGTTCCCCTACGTGCATGGAGCCTTTGATCACCTGATGCACTCGCATCATCGCTGGTACTTGTTGACCACTTCCGCTCCTGCCATTCGATGCGGACTCAGCCCGCCCAATGAAGACCGATTGCTCTTGGTTGACATGCTCGCCCAATCCAATGTCTTCATACTTACAGCCCCAAGAAGGCAGCGTCAGCGCAAGCAGAGCGATCCCAACGTATAACGCGGACTTCACACTACCTCCCGCTGTCGACCGTTGTCGGCTTCGCTTGAGCTTGTTGGTCAGGCGATTGCCTCCAAGCTAAAGCATTGATCTTTGCATCAACCTTGTCCGCCCAATTGAAGTACAGGCTGTTGAAAAAGAGGACGGCGAAAGTAAATGCCACCGCAGCCATTGCCTGCAGCGTCAGGGTGATCAGCTTCTTGACGCTCACGATTCGCCACTCCCGATTGAATTAATTAGAAGCCTATTATCTCTGCTTGACATAGGCCTCATGCCGCCGACGCCACAGCATAGCGATTGCTGTCATGCGGTCGAGCCCTTCTCCCAGGATCAATACGTCCGAGTCATTTTCTTCGTCGTAAGGGGCATTCACATCTGCGCGCCACTTGCCTCGCGAGTCACGCTCGAAGCTGCCGACGCAATCCCATCCACTCGGGGTTACTTGCGTCACCGGACATCTGCGCTGCAGGAAGCCAGGCGCGTCTCGTGATGGGTAATTCGGATTGAGTTCGATGAAGAAGACTCCGTCGTCCAGCAGAACCTCAGATGTGGGCATGCCACCATCCTTGCTATGACTTGTTCCCATGGGCTTTCCTCGCCTTCGGTTGCTAGGCAATCCTACCGCGATAGATGCGGTAGGTTTCTCCGTATTGTGGTGCACAGGTGCACCGACGGTCAAGCTCCCTGAAATTGCGGGCGCCGGGAGAGAGGTGGGGTGGGTATTAAAGTTCGTCGAAAGCACCATTGAGGGCTCCTCTTAGCGCCATCTAGACGAACTTTTCGCTTTTGGTCTTTCGTCAGCCCCACAGCGCTTCGCGCAAGGAAATGCGTTGGCCAGCTATGCGCTGTTGTATTCGGTAGGCGCGTGCGGCACACATCCGCATGTCATAGCTATCCATGCTGAAGTCGAACCAGCCAATACGGCGTCGTGCTACCGACTTGCGCACAATTTGTTGCTTGATTTCTTCGTAGGTCATTGCTTATTCCAACTGTGGTCAAACCTTGGCTAGAGCTGTGGCGCCCCAGCCGTTCTATGCAGCTTCTATCCCGCTCAGTCCACCCATCCAGGCCTCGGGCATGGTCCGGAGTTGTTCCGCAGCGCCTGCAGCCACGTGCCGAGCTGATTCCGCTGCTCCCCGATGCCTCCTGCTGTCGTGAGAATTGGGGCGTCCATTTCAACAGCGCCGTAGTCCACCAGTTGCCGCAAGAGCGCCATGAATACTCTCCGGTACTCACTACCGCCGCAGACGATGACACCGCGCCATCCGGCCCCCTTGACATCGTTCCTAGGGAACATGGAGCGAGACATCACCGATAGCGGGGTGGAGTCCGCTCCATACCTGGTGTTCATCGTCCCAAAGCGGTCCTGTCGTTCCAATATGCCCGCCTTGATCAGCATGTCGGCCTTTTCCTTTGTCAGACGTGCCTCGTAGGTCTGGCTATGGGCTGTCGCACTGGTGATGCCGTACTTTCCAGAAAGCACGACCACATGTGCATGGGTAAGGCCATAGCCGACAACTTTGTAGTACCAATCTCCGAGGTGTGTTCTCAGCGTTTGCCACATCGGCCCCTCGTAGAGATCGATGAGGGTGGCCTCTTTCCCTGCCTCAAGCACGCGTTTGGTTCCGCCGCATGCCATGAGGATCATGGTGTTGTCGAACGTCATCTCATCAGAAACTTGATCAGCACTGGTCAGATCGATTTCCAGGCTTGGATCCACGCTCCGAACTCGCCTGCAGGCCTCGGCCTCTTCGCGGCGCCAATCGGTGTTCACCGGCAGCTCATCGATGAGTGATGTCTGACGTGCAGTTTTCACTTCTGCTGGTTGGTGAGCCTCGGGAGGTGCGGAGGGAACGTCCGCTTGACGGTAGTCTGCTTCAGCTGTGTGTTGGAAGTCGGTCGACATTGATCTGGTCCTTTCGTCGGTTGTTATCTGCTCGTTGGAGCCGCCTCGACGCAAAGGAGCACTGGAAGCCGAGCTGGCCAGGGCATGCCCGGAAGCCGCACGCCCGCAGGGACCGGGTGAGGACATGGCGAAGCGCACCCTGGCCAGATCGGGTGGAAGTGCTACGCGTCGAAAAGAGGCGGTCCACCGGGCTGATCCGGCGAAAGGTCAGTGTGGTGGAGCTGACGTCATCTGTGAGGTGCTGGACTTGGCCAGCTGAACTCTCCAATAAAAAAGCCACCCGGTCGTAGAACGATCCGGGTGGCCACACTTCGCGAATCAGCCGGTGGCTGTTGCCACCGAATACCGCAAAGCCTTTGGAGAAGAGTCGGCATGGGCTGTACTGGCCCAGTGCCGAAGAGCCTTCCCCAGCTCTTCAAACAACCTTGCTACGGGTTCAAAGCAAACCGATTGCCCCATCGCCGCATGACCATCAACGATGCCCATGCCTTTGACAAGGCAGTCAGGTTGCCCCTTCAGCCGAGCATGCTCAACAACACTGAAGCGGCGCTTGAGGCCTGGCTTGGTCGGGTGTGCCAGAAGTGGGTCTGTAGAACCCGCCTTCTGATACCCCTTGCGCAAGGTAGGCACCTCGATGTCGCTTTCGTCAACCGTCTGCAAGGCAAAGCAGGAGCCCTTCTGCGCATCCCTTTCAGCCTTGATCTGCAGGTAGTCGAATCGAGACCACTCCGGCGAGTCGTCAGCTACATCCTCCAGCACTTCACTCACGTACCGCACCTGGCGATATCGCTCATGAATGTCAGAGGTGACGCTGTTGATGTCGAAGGCGATACCCCTGGTCACAGCAACCAGGAACCATCGCTCTCGACGCTCCAACTCGCCAAAGTACGTTGCGGTCAGACAAGTCTCTTGGACGTGGTATCCCATGTCCGCAAGCATCGACCTGAGAAGATCTGCGCTCGCCTCATTGGAGTAGCTTTTGACGTTCTCTAGAACGACAGCAGCAGGATTCCAAGCAGCGATCAACATGAGCGCCGGTACAACCAGGTGCCCAACTTCAGGGTGTGACTCCATCCTCTTGAGACCACGCTTTGCTTTGCCTGCTACCGATGCTCCACTGCAGGGAATGCCCAGTTCCACGACGTCGACCTTGAAGCCTCTGCTTTGTGGGTCTTGGGCATACTCTTGCATCGGAGCTGCAACAGCGACGGTCTTTGAAGACCATGCCGGGTTGTGCTCGATTGCCTGGTTCAGCCAGTCCGCGTTGATCTCCACTGCGACGGCCAGATCCGCGTCAAGCTCTGCCCGCTTCAGCCCTTGGTGCGCAGTGTGCGCGAGAACACCGATTCCATGCGCAATGCTTCCGACCTGCAGGCGCCCCGCATCCACAGATCTGCTCAGCCTTTCTAGGCGGTCAAGCCTGGAAAGTTCGCTGGCCAACGGCGTGATGGTGATCTGCAGGGCAGAGATGGTTATTCGAACGACCATCACCGCGCCAAGTGTGGAGAGCATGCCATTGCTGTTGATGTCGATCACCGGAGCGACATCTTGGCTTCCGTGCTTGCGCTTCTTGCTAACCACGCGAGATCCATTCTCTCGCCTATGCAGAATTAAAGTCCTCTTACTGGGGCAGGCCTCGATGTCGAAAGTAGTGCCTGGTACAAACTGACTTCTCGCCAGTACAGCACCATCAATGTAGATGCGTCGGGCACCACGATTCGAGCCAATGGCCCTGACGATATAGCTATCCATGATCACTCCTAATGAGGAGGCCAGGCCCCCTCTCGGGAATGCCTGGCCAGGTCTGGAAAGTTCAGAAGGAGCGATCAGTCGATTGCTCGGTAGATTTCACGTGCTTCAGGGTGGTCAGCCATGAAGTCGCGCAAGGTGTGGAAGTTCTCGGCGCATGTGTCGGTGCGGTCTGAGAAGCTCAGATGGCTCAAAGCCATGAGCGTCATGATGATTCCGGCAGCGTCACCGCTGACTTCGCCATCCCAGCCGTTCATGGTGTTGGTGAGCTTGTACAAGCCGTGGGCAGCGGGCCTCATGTAGCCGACTCCACCGGGTATCTTGACGAACTCCCAGTGACCGCCCGTGTACTGCTCGGACATGCCACTCATGAAGTCGAACACCATGCCCTCACCTTTGAGGTACAGGCCGTTCCCAAAGAGTTTGGGCAGGAAGGCCATTCGATGCGGCGCCGACACCAACGTGGCGTTGCCATGCAGTTCGCCGTTGATGTTCGCTTTCACAGATTCAAGGATTTCACTCATGATGAGCCTTTCAAAGTAGGAAGAGCCCGCCCATGGCCTAAGGCTGGGTAGGCAAAGTTGATGAGGTGTGACGTGCTTAGGCCGCTGCGGATGCAGTGCCAGCAGAGCTGAGAGAGGAAACCCAGTCCCGCAGGAATGCAGCATCTGGGTCAGTCGAGTCAGTAAGCCAGCGGGCCACCGTTTGGTACTTCTCGTCTTTGAGGCAATGCGTTGTCGCTCCCTTGAAGGCTGCTACAACGCGCTTGGGCTCGAAAACACGCGGGTATCCCAGCACGGCATAGCACCAGTCGCAGTCCTCTTCGAACCAGCCTGCTTCGCCACAGAAAGTGGGAAAGCTGGCCAGGACAGGAGGCAGAGCAGCCAGGCGAACCGGCGAAAGGTAAAACCCGCCATGGCTGGGCGTGCCATAGAGCGTGATGCCAGGCAAGTACACGTAGCCGTAGTCGGGAGCACCCCAGGGGGTGCACGTCGTTCGCAGCTCCAATGTCGTGAGTGGGCGGTTAGCACCTGGTGCAGACGACTCGGTGATCAGCGATTGAGACAGACGAGGTGTGATGGGCATAGAGCCTCCTAAAGCGGTGCAGGAAGCTCTCCCTGCAGGGATGAGACTCCCTGCAGGGTTGGTGATGGATAGCCTTGCTCAGCGTGCTGAGCCAAGTTCAACCGGATGGTCAGTCCAGCAAAACGGTGATTGCGCACAAGCCAGCTTCGCGGAGCTTGCTGTGTGCGGCCGAGGTAATCAGCGCGCTGTAGACCGAACAACCCAGCCGTTTGGCAGCTTGGTGCTCAGCTACGGTGCGCAGTTCCAGGTTCTTGGCTCGAATCCGATGAGCCTTCAGCGTCTTTCGAGCCAGGTCATCGTGTTCTTCGCGCCAATACACCGCATAGCCTCGGTAGAGGTACTGGGTGTTAAACAAGCAGATGGGTGACTTGTCCCCCATCTCTGGCCAGAAAGCGCCGCCTCGGTCGAACGTAGGCCCTGCATGAGGCGTCGAGTCGAGTGCTTGCGCGTGAAGGTTCGGCATAGCGTGCTCCTGAAAGACAGGACACGCCCCAAACGGGATCATGTCCCGCCGTGGGTAGAAAAACAAAGCCCCCGAGTGCTTGACGCGCTGGGGGGCTGAGAGGGTGGCGCTGAAGGCTCAGCGAGAGATGCTGGAGAGTATCCTGGCCTCGCGTGCTCGGTTAAAAGCACGCATGAGCTGGAAGTCACGATCAACCTGACGCTTGAGGCGCAGACCGCCGTAGACGTGCCAGCCAATGGTGGCGAAAACTGCCACCAGACCAATTGTCACAATGGAAAATCCCAACGTATGCATTGCATTCCTCTTTCTGAGAATTTAGTCCACTTTGCCGATCTGGGCAAGTTCCAGACGGGCAGATATGGCTACTCGATACGCCAGGACGCGGAAGATTGCCCAGAGCAATCCACCGGCAACTGACGACAAGGCAAACCAAATCTTTCGTGGGTCATCTAGGAGGCCTGCAGATACGAGGATCGACACGGCTCCAGGCACCGCGGCACCCAAGGGCAGCGCGGCTTTGTCGCACAGATCAACGACGGCTTGCAAAGCCTCTGCTTGACCCTTGAGTTCACGCTTTCGGTCGAGAATGAGCTTCTCCAACTTTTTGCGCTCAGGGGAACCCTCGGAGAGGGACTCGCAGAGTTCTTCAAGCCCGCGCAGATCCTGCACGTCTTTCATGGTCATACATCAATACTCCTGTTTTGGAGCGATCAACGCATGACCCTGGCGGGTATGCGAATCCCGCTCGGGTTATGTGGCTAGGCTGTAGGCCTAACAGTTAAGTTTCAAATGCTTTGGAACAGCTGGACGTTTTCCGCGTGGGCTGTCAACGCATCACGATAGAAATCGTGGCGAGACTTACGCATTCGGCGATCCTGCAGACATTCCGGGCGCATCTTTTGGCGCAAGTGACGGATGACCTGGCGGGTCGTCGCGGCGACGTGCAGATCACGCACCGCATGGCGGGCTGCAAATGACATGGTGCTTCTCCTATGAAAAGAAAAAGGGGAAGCACCGACCCCCAGCGGGAAGGTGAACTTCCCCATGGGGTTACAGACAGATCGCACTCCAGGCCTCAGCTTTGGTGGATGAGGTCCACGAGACTTTCGGGAGCCGTTCTCGTGTTTCAGGGCGCTGCGTAAGGTGCAGCACACCGACCGTAACTGACGGTCAACAGATTCATTCTGCAATCTTAGACCATCTGATGCTGATGGTCGAGACCCACGCGGCTCACTGCTGCTCCGAAATCTCGTAGATGATTTCCTCAGCCTGACGATATGCGTAATGGTTCAAATTCAGTCCCTCACTGGCAGCGTAGGCAAGAAGGGGCACCTCTGCTGAACGAAGCTGGTTAAAGGCAGGCTCACGTGAGTCCAGATCCGCATCTCTAGCCCGATCAATGGCGGCCATGTAGACAGGCAATGCGTCAAGCGCTGAGGCTTTCGGTGCTGGAGGAAAGGCCCGCTCAACCTCAGCGAGCTGGTCCTGCTCAATCTCCGGCCAAACCACCCGACCGAACTCGGTTTCGAAAACCACCTCATCAGATTGAGTGACTCTGATACCTGGGACCAAGTTCTTGTAGGTGAAGACAATCTCCAAAGTGGCCTTCACCTCCTCTCGATAGATGGGGACTTGGTATTTTCCTTGGTCGTTGAAGAAGTGAATCCGATACATAGTGATCCGGCCCTTCAGTTAATGGCATTGATGGCGTCGTCCAACACCTGGACCTGCAACGCCATCACTCCACGATCATGCTGCTGGGGCTCAAATTGAACGCGCATGCCTTCCTTCAGGGTTCTAAATCCATCCATGACGATTTGGCTGAAATGAACGAACACGTCGGTGTCCTCACCGTCCGCGACGATAAACCCATATCCCTTGGCGTCATTGAACCATTTGACCTGCCCAATCTTCATACCCCCCCCTTTCGACGTCTGTAAGGCACTGGTGATGCCGCTGCTACGCACACTGCCCTGCCGCTATCAGCGCATCGTAAAACTGATCTTCGTTCCCCGATGTCATGAGCGCGCCACATGCACCGCATTCGGAGTAGCCTAGGGTTGTGTGGAGCACATTGCACCCCTTGGGGCAATATAAAACATGCCCTGACGAATTGCCTGGATGGCAAGCATCCATTGCCAACTCATCCAGAACCATGTTGTGCGCGTACTCATACTGACGGGCTAAATCTGGATCACTGAACGGCACCCTAAGTGACAACGTCGGATCTACAAATTGAGCCTTGGCGTCACGCTCCCCCAGCGTGTTGGCGATCGACAGCGCTTGCCAATACATCTCGTCTGGCTGTTCGGTTTCGGGTCCATCCCTGAAAATCACGTCACGGATGGTTTGCCTGGCCATGAGGACCATGGCCTCAACGATCAGCGCATACCTATCCATTGGCTACTTTCTTCCTGACTGTTGGGCCTTCTGTGCGGCCTCTGCAGCCTTGCGCGCTTCATCTGTAGGGCCAGGGATCAAGTCAACGAGCCCACTGGGGCCTGTGGCCGGACCTTGCCCACCAGGGATCTTGCGCGAGGCCCCTGATCCCATCCCAAAGTTGGACGGCGTCTCTTGTGCCAGCTTGGAGGTGTCTTGCAAGTGAAGCGGGTTCAAGTTCCCTTGCCGCTCATCCATCTTTTCTCGGGTGCCTTGTCTTTGCTCTTCGGTGGAAGTTTGCGTGGCGGCAATTTGCTCCTCAGCCCTCGCCTTCGCGGCCTTCGCCTCTTCAGATAGCTTGTTGTCCCTCACCACATCATTCGGAGACAGTCCCTGCTTGCTCTGGGCTGACCGCACTCTGGCCACGTTCGCATCGTTAGCCGCTTGAACTGCCGGTGCGCTTGTCGGCTTGCCAGGTACCTGTTTTGCAAGCTCCCCACGAGCCCGGTCGTAGTCTTGAAGTAACGGGCTCTCACCTCGGGCATCCGGCGCGTAGCTCGAAGAACCAGATGGCATTGTGGCCACTGCTCGCGGGCCTTGTGCACCGATTGACGATAAGAAGGGCTTGTTGTGATCGTCAAGGAACACCTCGCTCGATTGCAACCACTTCAGGACAGCTGCCTCAGCCTTCTGTTGATCGTACGACGCAGCGCCAGGCGTAATGCCTTCCTGCTTGAGGTAGTTGTTCAGGTCAATCGTGTTTGAGGTCGACCACCGAGTGCTGACGACCATTGCCTTCTCAGCAAGAGACTGGAAGCGTTTTGACTC
Organism: Aquabacterium sp. NJ1; assembly: GCF_000768065.1. Taxonomy (NCBI): domain Bacteria; kingdom Pseudomonadati; phylum Pseudomonadota; class Betaproteobacteria; order Burkholderiales; family Sphaerotilaceae; genus Aquabacterium; species Aquabacterium sp. NJ1. The sequence goes on from NZ_JRKM01000002.1 coordinate 41,870, forward strand.
TTCGAACTTGGCGTGTGCCCCCTCTCGTGCGCCCACTGCTTCCTTCAGCCCAGCATCGACACGCTGAGTTGCCTCACGGTTGCTGCTGCGAGCGCTCTTGAAGTCATCAGATGTCATGTAGGAGGTGACGGCATCGAGCTTGCGTTGCGTGCCAATCTGCTTGAGCGAGTTGACACCCGACTCCAGAGCCTGAGTGACCTGCTCGGCTGTTGTCGTACGCCCTGCAGCTGCCAGCTTCGCCTGGAGGCTCACCCCCATCATGCTCAGACCTGCACCAACCAAGCCGCCTGGCTTGAGGCCAGCTTCGACAGATGCGGTAAGGCCCATCTCAACGGCTGTCTTTTCGTCAATTCCAAGTTTCTGAGCGATGTTGCGCGTGGTTTGTGCGACCTCAGAGCTGGTGACACCTGCCGAGTTCATGTCCTGGAAGGCTACGCCGTTGACCTTCGTATTTTGGAGGCCTGACCCCTTGGAAAGAGCCTGAACGTCGTTGAACGAGGCATCAATGGATCGCTCAAAATTGCTGTTGAGCGTATTGGCCGAGGCCTGAGCTAGCGCCGACTGGTCGGTCCAGCGCCTACTCAGATCCCGAGTGACGTCGACCGACTGAGGATTGCTCCCTGTGCGAACGTCAGCTCGGTAATCACCATTGAGCAAGTCGCTGTAGACCATGCCGTTGGTGTAGTCCATCTTGCGCATGTACGGGCTGCTCTCCTCGGTTGACATCGAGCGCTTATCAACACTCACGTTGCCGCCAGAAGCATTGCCCTTTGCTGCCTCACCTGCAGAAGACGCAGCTTGATCGACTGGAGCCCGCGTCAAACCGCCACCGGAAACTAGGCGATCCATGCCAAACACCACCGCAGCCGCAATGAAAGGCACCATGTTCAGGTACTTGCCCACCATGGCTGTAGCGGATATCGACCCCGAGTAGATGCCAGTGGCGTTCTCAAGGGTGAGCCCCCCAACAGAAGAAGCAGCAGCTGCCAGCTCGCGGGCAGAAGACGTAGTCGCCATGAAATTGACAATCGCAAACATGGGGGGCCACAGCTCAACCCATACTGCGGTCAGTAGATAGCCGACTGCAAGCCTCTTTGCCATCTGGCCTTCTGACATCAGCAGGAAAATGACGACGAGCGGAAAAACACCCATCAGCAAGCCATCTGTGATGTTGCGCATGATGGGCAGGGCCTCCTCAGCGTAAGAGCCCTCCGCTGCGAATGCGGCGTTCATGGATGCGGTTCCCTGAGCCTTTGAGTAGGCCTGGAGCATCGCGGCCTGATCACCCGCAGCAACTGAATTCGCCACGTTGGCCGCACCATACGAGTTGCGGAGCGCGCTGGAGAGAATCAAGTCGTTGGCGGTCGCCGCTGCAGTCGCCAGCTTGGCCTTGGTCATGGCTGCGACAAGGTCTGTCCCGAAAGCTGCCTGGGCCATGGCCACGGTCAGGGTGGGATAGAACGAGGGGGCAAGCTTTGCAATTTGGCGTGTGACGTCCGCCCCCACCTTGGTGTTCAGGTATGTGTACGCGCTCTTGCAATCCGCAACGGTGACGACAGTCCCAGATGGCAAGACATCCTTGTGATACGTCGTGAAGAGCGCCGCGTTCGTGTTACCCATCAGGCCCCAGAGGCCCACACCCGAATTGAGAACATCATCCTCAGTGACAAGCTTTCCGACCACCGGAATGAAGCAGTTCTTGATGTAGTTGGTCACATCGGTCTCGACGTCACCTGAAACCCACATCGAACTCAGGTGCTGGGCAATGAGCTTGTTGCCAAACATCATCCCGTGATCCCGGTATGTAAGCGATGAGGACATCGCCGCATCGGTCGGGATGGACTGGAAGCCTGTCTCGAACAGGGAGGTGATGGTGTCTCCGACGTTAGACTTGATGGACCAGAGCACGCCCAACGCCCATGGCACGTTTTGCACGACCTGCGCTGGTTGCACACCCAATCGGTCAATCACTGTGACATCGGTCTTCGGTATGAATGCGATCCCAGATAGCACCGCCACCTGGGCCAGCCATTTCCATCCCTTTGCCCAGTGCTGCGGCATCAGCGATGCAATCGAAACAACAATGAAGCCAATGATGACCCCAAGGCGGATCAAGTCCTGGTACTCATTGGCACCGATGATCAGCTTCACCGCCGTCAGGATGCCCACTAGGCCATCGACGTTGCCGTATGCGTAGACCTCATTGCTAAACGCCATGCCGCCTCCTGCCGATCACCGAGGCGCTGCCTTGGCCATGGCCAAGGAGTTCCCGATGAACTCACGAATGCGGGGTGATCCCGTCGTGCGGAACTGGCGATCCATGCGCTCCAGGTTGTCGATCATGGCGTTCATCGCGGGCTCTTGAGCCAGGTAATTGCGCTGCTCTGAGTCGAATGCAGCCAGCTGTCGATCAATCGAGGCACGCAGCTCTCTCAGGTTCTCATCCTCCACGGTGTCCTGAGGCTTGACGTTGCTCAAGTAGCCCTTCGCATCGCGCAGTTGCGCTGTCAAGAACACGTATGCGAAGTCATACCCGATTGCGCGCTTGTAGCGCTGGATGAGCTGGTCTGTGAGCGACGTATCCGGAGCCCAGTACCCCAGGGCCATAATCTTGTAGACCGGGATTCGTGTGTTGTTGATCAGCTTGAGCGTGTCGCTGCCAGCCAGAGCAGGGTTGACGTTGTTGGCCAGGGCATCACGCCAGGCATTCAGTAGCTTTTCGACCTTCGAAGGAAACGCTTCGATGGTCTCGTCAGGGTTGGTGGTATCGACCGCAACGTCGGCGCAGGGCTTGCCTGTCGGATCAGATGTGTCGGCGACACAGCGCCACCAGTTCTTGATCTTGACCTTCCCTCCGGCAGCATCCTCGTTCCCTTCAAGGAGAAGTTTGAGGCTGGAGATTGTCGGCTCACGTCGCTGAGGAAGCTTCGACCCGGATGTGTCGTCCTTCGCTACTCTGCGCACAACCGTGCCCACCAGGTTGATGAACAGCTCCTTTTCATCCTTGGTGAGCGTGGTCGAGGCGAGCGCATCCCACATGAGATTCGCGTCGTGAGGCGCGACATCTTTTGTCTTTGGATCAGCTGCTTGTGCAACGTTGGTTGATCCCGCGTTGTCCTTACAGGCGTTCTGCGCCTTGTTGTAGTCGACGCCCTTCATCATTTGACCCATGATGCACTTTTGGGTGTCGCTGCCCGTGATCATCCCAGTAGCGCCCATCACCAGGCTCTGCGCGGCCTCACAGGAATTGATGTTGGCCTTGTTGACGAACCGTGTGATGGACTCAAGGGTGTCAAGCACCCCCTTGAGTTGCGGACTGAGATATGACAGCGCTGCCTGAAAGAGAAGGCCGACCGTGGCATCGCCGATGGATTGCAGCATCTCCTTGAACTTGTCCTCATTGATGTACGAGAACGAACCAAGGCGAGCATCAATGCCACCGCAACCAGCTGAGAGAGAGGGTGCAGTCATGCTGGCCAGCTGGTAGTTCCTTGCTGGAATCCGCCATTGAACCTCGCCCCCTGTAATCACGCCCATCGACTGGCTTCGAAACGCCCCAGGACCGTCAACTGTGGCGGTCCCACCCATGGACTTGAACATGTTCTCCATCTGCGTATCCAGCGCCGCCGCTTGGCCGACTGGATAGGTGATCGGGGTGAGCATTGCTGCGGCTGCTACCGACGTAAGGAGCAATCTCCTTGCCTTGCCACTTTGCTGCTTCGTGTTCATGCTTTACATACCCCTCTGCTCATTTCTTGGCGACTTGCGTATCCCGGATCTCGACCACCTTGTCGATTCGCTCAACCAGCTCGGTTCCGCTCATCAAGCCAAAACCAATGGGCATCAATTCGCGCATCGCGGGGCGAACCAATGCAGTAAAGGGAGTTCGGAACTCCCCAGGAGGCAACTTCATGTCCTTGATAACGCGAGCGACCATGCCGTTGTCAGGTCGCGCATCAGGATATTCAGGGATGCCTTGGCCATCAAGGGAAATAGCCAATACTTTGAATCCATACTTTTGCTGGAATTCCCGCAGGATGGGCGCGAACTCGTGGCAATACTTGCAATCGCTACGGAAGACGAAAAAGATGCCATGGGTTTGGGCGAGCCCTCGAATTCGCTGCTCGGCAAGTGACGCACGTTCTTGATCGTGGATCCGCGTTGCGATAGGGGAAGTCGGCCTCCCGCCGTTCAACGTCGCGCTGAACTGAGGATTCGCCCATGCGATGGTGCGCCCGATGTCAGCGAAGTCAGACGACTTCTTGCGCACCTCATACCAAACCGCCAGGAAGTGCTTCATGTTCTCCTCAGTGGGTTCCATGATGGCGATCTGGATGCTGTCGTTCAGCTCCTTCTGCAGGGCCTCCATCCGCACCAGCGCAGGGTGTTTTGGCGCCGACGCAGGCTCCTCTGGCGTGGGCGCTGCTGTGGCAGGCTTCGCCTTTGGCGCAAGTTTCGGATCCTTGTACCAAAACCAGCCGTCCTGGCCACGTTCAATCGCGTGAACCTGTGGCTCCGTCTGAGTCTCCTGCTGCGCCTGAGCCAGCACCGAAGATGCGCATACCGTCAATGCCAAAAGTAGAAACTTTTGCCGCACTGCCTTCAGCATTTCCCGCCTCCGTAATAGCAGCTCGAAGACTTGCTCTGAACTGAATTCTGCGTGGCAGAAACGTCCGGCAGTGTGATCTTCAAGTCCTTGGTGAATTCACTGAAGTCCATTGCAGCGAAGTCCATTCGCTGCAGCTCTTCAATGGACAGCCCCGAGCAGTCAGGGTTTTCCGGAGCAGCCCCCCAGTCGCGGCCTACCTGTGGGCGCCCTTGTTCATGAATGATCCGAACGAGCTTCGAACCAAAGCAGCATGAGTTTTGACTCTTGTGAAGGCAGGCAACCTTCTTTCCCGCGACCTTCAACCACGAATCACAGAATGAGTCGAATGTGTGGCACTTCCCTAGAGCTTTCTCCACCGCAAGTTGTTTTTCCTCCGTGCTGCATCCCAGGGTAGCGATATCAGCAGGCGTGGGATTGACCGGGTCAAGGAAGGAGTCCAGCTTGCAGCAATTCAGGAGACCAATTGCTGCATCCGAGCACTTCTCCTGCTTGCCAACAAACACAATGGGATTGCCCCCGCTGGCACTGAAATCCTTCGATGCCTGCTTCATGGCCTCCAGAATCGCAGCCGACTGATAGATGCCAGTGTTCGGGGTGTATGTCTGGTCATAGCAAGACCCGTTCTCACAGAAGCTCGAACCGCCAGTGCAGGTTGCAGACCCTGAGATTTTGGCGGGCGTGGCCTCGCATTGGTATTTTTCTGTGACGCTGGTGCAGTTGCCATTGACGTCTTTCGAGGCACATGAGTTCCCGGCCACTTGCGCGCAACCCTTGAGAGAGATCGGGTCGCACGTAGAAGAAGCCAGACGATCCCCGCATGTGTACTTGTTGGCCCACTGCCAACACGCTCTGTACACATCAATACCCTTGATGTTCTTGGTTGCTGGCCCATCAATGCACGTGCTGGTGTCTCTGGAGCAATAGCTCTTGTTCTGGTTTGCAGCACCAAGCCCCATCAGCTGGTCCAGAGGCAATGACGGCTGGCCATCAGGTTTCTGAGCCTGAATGTCGATCAGGTTCTCGTAGCTCTCACAGCCAGAGATGCCCTCATACGGTTGCAGTTCCTTCGGCTTCTGGAAGTTCATCACCGCGTCGTATGCCTCACGACCAGGCCATTCGAAGTGAATCGTCTGGTTGCAGTTCCCGTCGCCAACTGGACACCCAAGACCCGAGGTATAGACATTCATGTACTTACAGCCGTCCACCCAGTCAGGAGCCAGGTGCGCAACCACGGTAGGCGATGTCGCGTGTGTCATGTCGGCGAGGAACGATTGCCACCCAATACACGCCCCGTCAGAGCCGTGGGCATAGACGCGGAACTCCATGCGGCCATCCGTCCGCCCTGCTGGACAGACCGCCTGCGCATACATGATGTCTATCCCGTTGCGATAGACAGTCTGTGAAGCGATGATTTGGCCAGGATCACAATTCAACGCGCCCTTGGGCACGACCGTCCTGGTCCTATTGCACGCAGCCTTGGAAGCCCAGAAGTTGAAATTCACTGAGCAGGACATGTCCGTGTAGGTGGCAGGCGTGGTGATCTGAGCGTCCGTCACGTTGCACCCAGAGTAAGCCTTGCTGACGTTCCCCAGAAATGCCATCGGGTTGTTGGCCACGGCCTGACCTTTCAGCACGGGGTCATCGAGCTTGATCGTGCCCTTTGGCACGCTCACCTGAGACTGCTTGATCCCCGCGCACTGAGGATCCTTTGGCTTCGCTCCCTGGCTGGCACACTTGTCCTTCAACGCCTGCGCTTGAGCCGCTGCCGCTTCTGAGTTCCCGTACAAAGCTGTTTCAGGCGGGTTCGGGTTGAATCCCGGCATCGAGCTTTGCAGGCTGCTTGCCGTAGAGCCATTGGAAACGCCATCATTGACGCTTCCCATCATCTTGTTGGCCAGGTTCTTTCCAGAATCGAATTGATCCTGGGTGGCATCCGCCATGGCAAGCCCACTGGTGAGCAGTGCACCGGCATAGATCAGGGCGTAGGCTTTTCTCCAGCTCATTTCAACCTCTGATCTTCCTCAGGTATGACGCTGCCGTGGGTGCCATCTGCTTGTCCTGCAGGCGCACTGCGTCAAGGAAGTCTTCAATGGTGACGTCGCCCACCTGCTTTGAGAAGCTGGCGTCCTTTTCACCGTTCGGCGATGTCAGCACATAGGTAGGAACCGCAGTGACCTGGTATGCGATGAACGACTTGGGATCGATGATCCAGGCCACCTTCTTCTCCTCCAGCACCTGCTGAACTTTCGCGGCAGTCTTCTGCATAGATCTGTCCACGAACCCCCGTATGACAAGAACGGCACCGCAGGCCTGCGCCTGGCTGACAATCCGCTTGATGCTGTCCTCGGGCATCGAAAAGCTGATGAACGCAAGCAACCCACGTGGACGGGCATCCTGATCTTGCGTCGGCGATTTCGGCTTTTGCATGGCCTGGTACTGCTTGGCCAAGGCCTCAAGGTCAAGTCTCGGCTTCTGACCCGCCGCTCCCTGAGGAGCAATATCGATATTGGGCATCACCGGCTTAGGCGCGGCCTGGATAGCGGTATTGCTGGGCATGCGCCACTCCTCTCCCAGAGTTGCGGCGCCCTGCGCCCAGGCATGTGAAGAAACCAGCAGAGCTGCAGCACACGCTGCTTCGAATTTGATGCTCATGAGCGGCCTCAATACGCGCAGCAATTGCGCTTGCGGAAAAGGATGTACGCGAAGTCCTCGCCAGCGATGGGAAACTCCTTGCCGGTCGCCCAAATCGCGGTTGTGCGTCCTAATGGCTGACACCCTGACGTGTAGGGGATCGGGTAGGTCATATTCGACTTGTATGCCCGCTTATCCATGATCATGTCGTTCACGGGACCACATAGCGCCTGCGATCCGTGATACCTCTTTGCCAGGCCGAGTCGGTGCATCTTGGTCAGAAAGCGCTGCATCAAGAGGCTGGAGGCCTGTGCGCCCGAGACGTGGTACTGGACGTGCCCGTTCAATGGAAACAGGGAGCCATTGCACCCAGCACACCAGTACATCTCTTGGATACCGAAGCTCATGTTCGCCATGGCGCAATCAGCAAGACAGGCGAGTTGGGCCACTGGCGTGGCGAAAAGAGCCTCGTCAGGGGCGATCACTGCGGCCAGCTCGTCGTCATCCCAGGATGGATCCAGCTCGGTCATGAAGTTGAGATCGATCCCGCCAGATGATGAGCAGATGCCATCGAAGCCCAGGCCCAGGACGCCCAGCAAGGGCGTCTCATAGACATGCACCTGGTATACCGACCAACCTGGTCCACCGTTGGCCTCGTCACGTAGTCGACCTTCTCGACCGTGGGTTACAGGCGAGCCGCCTGTATCGATGTTGATGCCACCGAGGCTGACCATGCAATACGGGTAGCGAACCACCTCGACGGTGCGCGCAGGCTCCCAGAATCCGATGGACAGGCCTGGAACGGGGAACTTGCACATGCAAATCGGGCTTGGAGGATTCTCAATGTCCTTCTGGCCACCAATCGCGATCTGAGCTGCGCCGATGCTGATTGGAAAGACACACTCCCAGCAAACATCGCTGATCATGTTCATGAACTTGCCACGGCAAAGTGGACTCTTTTCCGTGGCAGAAGCCCCCATGGAGCAGGCCGCTGTAATGACGGCCAGGATGATCTTGGCAATCAGCCGCTTCACGCCATCACCCCACCTGCAGGCAATGCCAGGAGACGCTTCTGCACGATACGGTCAACCGGCGTTTTCCATCCAAAGACGAACCCAGGCGCGACCATCACCATGATGGTGACCGAAAAGAGCACAATCGCTGACCAATTGGTGAAGTCTGTCCTCAGGCCCTCAGCCCCCACGGCTTGAGCGTACTTCGCGAACGCTTCCGCCATGCTCTGCATATTGCGGCCTGCGGGATGCTGGCTATAGATGCCCATGGCGACCCACAGAGCAAGCGCACAGCCAAGGATCAAGGCGAAACGCGCCACAAGCCAGGTCATCAGCGATGCCGGTTCGATGAGCCACATTTCGGCCTTCGTCCCCCTCACTGCCTCTCGCTGACGATGCACACGTTGGAACTCTTCAAAGAATGCTGGATCCCAGCGGCGATAGAAAGCAAGCCTGATCTTCTCGACAATCGAAAACGGGTTGAGTTTGGGCATGGATGTGTCCTCAAAGGCCTGCAGGAACTTCAGTGATTCGAATGCGCTTACCGTCCTGTTCAACCCAAGCCGGGACGTGGGTGATACCAAACGTGGAAACGTAGATCCCGTGCTGGTCAAAGTACACAGGCCACTTCCATCGCCGCGACAACTCAAGCGGCGCACCGTTGGTCAGTACCACCCTGACGGCATCGCCCTTGTCCTCCACAGCGGCACGCGCCAGGCGAACTTGCTTTTCGTCCTGGCCGTCGATAAACAGCCATTTCCGCTTCAGCGTGACGTAGTCCAGAGGGTTCTTTCGTGTCCCAACAGGAACGATGATGGCGCCACGGCCATCAACGATGTTCTCTTCCACGACGACAGTCGGGTCGTACCAGAAAACCTTCTTCTTGAAGGTTGTTGTGAGTCCTGACACAGGTGTCGGGTGCTCAATCACGTTCATTGCTCTGCGCGAGTACTCCTGCTGGATCTTCTGCAGCTCCCCCGTCGCCTCCTTTTGCTTCAGGGTGTTCGTGATGTCCTGTAGCAGGTCTGGCTCGGCAATCTCATATACCGGCCCAGCGCGCCCGAGGTCTTTCGCCTGAGTCTGGCCACACGACCATTGCGCAACGATGAGGACTGCAACAGCGACTATGCGAGGGGTCATACAGCCACCTCACCAGAGCTTGATAGCACGACCGATCACCGCCGACTGCGGCACCAATCCCAGGACTGCATAACGCGAGTCCAAAGCGTCTTTGTGCGGGGCGAAGGCGTATACATAGCCAGGCGGGATAACGCCTGGCTGTGACGCCTCAAGGGGGATGCCGCCCAGGGAGTGGGTCTTTGCAGTGCCCAGAGCCTTCCCGTCAATGGAGAAATTACGCCCTTCTCGCTCCACCTTGTCGCCAGGAACGCCAGCCAGATACTTGACGAACACCTCGCCCTTACGATGGTTGCCAAGCTCTGGTCCGCTGTACGCGAAAACGAAGAGATCCCCCTTGTGTGGTGGAACCCCCTTCTGCACGAGTGCCATCGTTGCCCCCACGCTCTCGGTCACCACCCAGGCCAGAGCAAAGTGCTGGCTGAAGGTCCAGACCATCAGCAGGCCGATGACGGCGTAAGGAAGGCGCTTGCGGGCCTTCGGTGCCCGATCTGCCCACCAAGCAGACAGACGTTCACGGAATGAACCTTCAGCGGTGGCAATCATCTCCGTCGTCATGCTCACAGCCCCAGCTTCTTCATCACGACTTTCGTGTAATCGGGCATTTGCTGAGATGTGCTTGCCCCGTACATGACACCGCCTTTTGCAAGCAGTACGCAATCACAGGTGTTCGCGACCTCTTCCACATAGACCCCCACCTTCTCTGCCATCCGAACATCAAGGCCCTCGGCCAATGCTTTGGCCGCAGCCTCTGGCCCCTGCGACTTGTTCTTGGCCATCACATCGTCCGCAATGCGCGTTTGCATGGCCTTGTAGATGGCACCCACATCGATGACGGCCAGCCTCGGCAAGCTGGCCAGCTTCGGTTTGACCGCTACGCGGTCGTAGGCAACCATGGTGATGGTCGAAGCCACGAATGCGATCATGGCCATTTGAATGATGTGTCGTGCTGTCATGCGAGCCCGCGTTCCCTCAATACGTCTTCAATGGCTGCGTCAACATCCATGCCAGCTTCAATTCGCGTGTCGAGAGGCACGTTGTCCTCCGCACGGTTCGAGAGAAGCAGACCAGTTGCCGGATCGATGAATAGCCTGAAAACGCCTGTGTAAATTGGTGATTGGACGTACCACTCTTTGTATACGTTTTCCTCCCCAGCAAGCGACCCCAAAAGTCGTTTTAATCCTTCGTCCATTACGAACTTTTCGCTCTTGGCGGCTGCTGCAATCGATTGCTTGGACTGGCGCCCCAGGAAGATGAAGTCGGACTGGTTGAAAACTGACTCGCCTGCGACTGATGCGTAGTAGTGGTCGATGCTTTGCGTCGCTGTGACTGCTGAGCCGTGGTACTTACGAACCCGCAAATAGAGCTTTTCAATGAACTCGCTCATCGCCTGGTCGTTAGGCCCGTTGCCTGCGAGGGCATCCTTGGCTTCGTCCATGATGAACATCTTGCGCGAGGTACGCTCCATCAGCATCTCTTGCGTGATCTGGTAGAGCAAGATCATTTCAATCACGCCCTTGAGGTGCTGATTGTTTGACAGGTCTTCCAGCTCAAAGCAAACGAAACGACTGTTCATGTTGAGAGTGGATTCACCCTCAAAGAACTGTTCGTACGGCCCGCCCTTGGTAAACGGTGCGAGCATGTAGGCCATATCAAAGAACCGCTGCTGAACCGGCTCACCCTCGTATAACGCACCCTTCTTGTAGCGGAGGTAGACATCCGTCACGGTCATCTTCGGATTCTTCTCGTACTCTTCCTTGATGACGGTCGCGAGTGTGGCGTAGACCACTGGGTCCAGCGGGTGCGTAGGGGAAGCCATCTTGGCCAGCACTGGCTGGAGCATAGCCACGTCGTCGTTGATGCCGCCGCACAGTTCGCCGTCGACCATCACTGGCTTGGTGACCATGGAAAAGGGGTTGATACAGACCTTCGACGCGCTGTTGAAGCGTATGAACTGCCCATTTGCCCGCTTCGCGATCCGCTCAAAGCTTCGCCCCTTTTCAAAGACACGCACTCGGGTGCCAATTGACCAGTAGGAAGAGGCAATTTCCTGAAGGAGCGTGGATTTCCCTGAGCCAGTAGAACCGACAACCGAGATGTTTTTCCCGCCGATGCGGTTATCCCAAAAGTCGAAGGTGACCAGCTGCCCGCGTCGACCTACGCCAATCATCACCGGGGTTTCACTGCCCTTCCCTTCAGCCAGGACTGGTGCGAGGTGTGTAGCGTTGCCAGAAGTCTTAGGCCACATACGCGACAACGCCTTCATCTCCATTGCGAATCCGCCTGTCAGGCGCATTGGCATGCAGGAGAGGAAGGCCTGGCGCTGCATGAAGCCGTCAACCATGATCTCGAAGTTGCGCTTTCTCCAGACCTCGCGCACGGCATTGGTGGCCCGTGTCAGTTGCTCAGGCTTAGCGAACAGTACAACCTGGTGATACGCATTGAGAAGCTTTCCGCCACGAGTCACCGCACGCAATGTGTGCTGCCACTCTTTGGCCTTGTCGCTCATCGAAGGCGACAACTTGGCGAAGTCAGTCTTTGAGTCGGCATCCGCCTTGGCCGCGTTCGTCACTGCAGCGGACTTCTCAGCTGCCTGATCAGGGACGTGACAGCCCATGACCACCAAGAACGGGCAAGGCACCTGAAGAGACGTCTCGAACATGTCTCCGACCACAGCCCCCATTTCCCAGAGCCCAATGGTCTCTGGGTACTTGTTGGCCGACATCGTTCTGATGCTCAGATGGTTGGCGTCGTTGCCCAGCTGTCGGAACTGGATCTGCGTGGGATCATGCCAATTGGTGTACGTGTCAGGGAACACGATCTGCTCGTTGATCTGCCGCATGTCGTCGTATGTCGCGAACACGCGTTCACCCAGCAGGCGACCAGGGTTAACCAGGTCAGCGCACCAGTTGATGAGATCCGCGGCATCCCACACCTTGTGAGCAAAGCCTGCTGCGGTAAGTGTGGCGCTGATCTGGTCGCGCAAATTGAGCAAATCCTGCAGGTTGCGCGTGTCAGTGGTACTGCCAGGCAGTGTCAGCGACAGGACCAGCCTGAAGTTGCGGATCATCAAGGGGGCACCACGGGTAATTGAGCCTGTGGCGCCCTTCATGAGGTGCTGTACGCGGCGGCGTGCAAGCACGCGACCCAGGTTCTGGTTTCGTGTCGGACGACCTGCGCTCAGATTGCGATCAGCGATGTCCTCATCTTCCGATCTCATCGTCGCGTACTGGATCAGCTTGTCCTTGATGTGGGGATGCGCGAACATGCCGATCTGGATGCAGGCATCTGTCGGCAATGCCGAGAACAACCCTTTGAGGCTGTTTGCCATGTCCATATCTGCCCCTGTTTGGGGCAGAAGCTCCATGCACCATCCGATTGAATCAATGTTCTTGAAGACCTGCTCGTTCTTCATGAACACCCGATACGGCAACCAATTGCCGAATCGCACCGAAGGATCACTCGGGTCAATTTCGCCCGGTATTTCGTACTGGGAGGGTTTCGATGTCGGTTCTGGCTCTTCCCCGCCCTTGGTGACCTTTGCGATCCACTCGTTGATGGCGCTGAGCATCAGTTACCCCCTTGCTGACCTTGAACCATCTTCATGGTCTCCGCGAGGTTTTGCAGGGTCTGAGGCAGAGCCTGAGCACCAGCTGCGCCTACTGCACCAGCGCCGATGGCTTGAGGGGCCTTTTTCAGCTGTCCTGCGGCACCAGCACCAGCCTGCGTGTTGACGCTTGTACCTGGAGGCTTAATCGGCGTGTCTCGATTCGCGCCACCTGGCGTTGCAGACGAGATTCGTGCAGGCCCATATTCATCTTCGACTTGTCGAGCGTTATGCTCGATCAGCCAGCGCCCTGGATTCACAACGAGGTAGACCTTGCTCTCCTCGTTCAGATCGCCCTCGTCGTCCTCCCACCACGCAGCCCAAATGCGGATGGTCTCCGGTTCAGATCGAATCGCACCGGGAGCCAAGGCGTAACCCCGGCTACCGGGGACGCCAATCTTGGCCGTCCCGTACTGCTGCGACTCTCCAGAGGATTTCTTGCCATCGTCTTCTGAGCGGGTCTTGGTGTGCTGACCTGGCAGGTTGTTCGCTCTCAGGTTGGCCGAGATTCCCGCCATAGAAGTACACATCACGCCGTCCGGCGCCTTGCATCGAAACCCATTGTCAGCATTGAGTCCGCTGAGGCCCCCAGCACAACCAGTCAGGCCCGCTGCAATCAGGAGCGCGGCAGTCCCGGCGCGGTAGTTCGTTTTCATGATCTAGATCCTTCCGACGATGTCCTGTTGATCAGCGCAGCGACACGTTTTGTCGGCTGTTGTTGAGCCACGCGTTCAAGGCTTGCAAACCCATAGCCCCCGCTTGCACACGGCCATCGCCTGAGATGATCGTGGGCGTTGCCTGGATCCCGACAGCCGTGGCCATGCGTGCCAACTCGCCCGTTGGAGCTGTACACCCTGAACGCTGCTCAGGCGCCACGCCAACCAGCATCCACTTCTTGTAAGCATCCAGCTTGTCTTTGCTGCACCAGATGGCGGCGGTCTTCAAATACGAGTCGTCGCCCAGGAATGGAACAACGAACGTGTAGATCGTCACGTCAGTGAGCGCCTCGGTGCTACGCTCAAATTGCTTGCAGTAGCCGCAGTTGGGATCAGAGAACACGTACATCACGCGCTGACCGCTGCCTCGCACGGTTTTGATTGCCAGCGCCTTGTTGAGCTTGGACAAGTCAACACGTCCGCCGTCCTCTTGCGCGGAGGCACCCACCTCGTCTTTGCGTTGGGCAGTCAGATCCTTTCGTTCTCGCGTGTCAAACACGTTGCCGAAGAACCAGTACCGACCGCTATCGTCCATGTAGACGACGTTGGTGCCCATGGTGACCTCAAACAGGCCGCTCACAGGGGCCTCGACCACGGACGTGAACTTTGTGTTCGGGTACTCTGCCGTGAGCTTTCTCTGAAGCGCCATGGCTGCGGGCGATTGCTTCGCTTCTGCGAAGGCGGCATTTGCTGCAAGCGTGGCAGTCAGTACCAAGGCAAGCTTGGTTGCGAATTTCCTGATCATTCTGTGTTCCTTCTTCCGGTTTACTCGGCGCCGTTCGCCTGCAAGTCCACATAGGCCTTGCGGGCGTCTCGGGCCACGTATCGCCCAATGCTTTGCGAGACGCTTGGGTCGCCGTTACCAAGGTCAAGCGTAGCTTCCAAGTTCGTGCCCTGCATGATTGCGATGTCCACAAATCGACCTGCGTCGATTTCGATCACAGGGAAGGTCTTTTCAGCCAGCGTGATGTAGTAGTTCGCCAGTCGATCCATAGCTCGGCCAGCACCCATTCCCAGCGCTGAGTTCATGACATCCTTGGGTGTGGTACCAGGCGTTGCCGTTGAACCCAGCGGGCTGGTCGAAACGGTGACAGACTGCTGTGCAAACGCTTGGCCAATGCCAGAGGCAACACCAGACAGCAGAGCGTTGGCCAGCAGCTGCCCTTGCTTGGACACCAGCCGACCGCGAACCCCGTTCTTGCCGTCGTCGCCGAAGACATGCCCGTACAGTGGTGCCTCGATTGCTTGGCCGAACCTGTTGATGCAGTTGATGGATGACGTACGCAGGTAGGCCCGCTCAGAAGAGACATCCCCCCACCCACCAGCGACCACAAAGCAACGCTTCACGTTCTGTCGGAATCCATTCGGCAACTCCGCAAAGTCAACGATCTCCAGGAGCGTTGGTACCGATGCAGAAGGAGAGTTGCTCTGTCCACCTGTAGGCGCATCAAGCCCCCCCAAGAGAACTGCCCGGACGTGCCCGACAGGAAGGTATGTAGAGCCTGTAGCCTTTTCCTGCTTGCCCGACGTACCCCCCTGCGCAATGGCTTCTTTGCTTGTCACCGAAACGCGAATGATTGAAGGCTCGCGTACTTCCTTGACCGTCTCCTGGCGCCCATCGTCGCCCGACGCGGTTGAACCGTCGTTCGGAGCGCCGTTTGGATAGCCCTTCAAGCTCCCTGGAGCAGGGATGTCGGATTTCGGCTGTCCTTTCAGGCCTGGTGCAGTCTTGGTTGCTCCTTCAGCCACAACAGGGCGTACGTTCAGCGGCCCTTCTTCCTCAGCCTTGTCCTTTGCTGCTGCTGGAGTTTCCTTGCCTTGCTCTCCACCTGGCACAGTCTTCGGGTTCGCTGCATCCCCAAAACGCTCTTTGAACATGAGTTCGAGCTTGTGCTCCAGAGCATCAGCGCTGTCCTTTTGCGCTGTTGCATACTCGTCCATGCGCTTTTCAAGCGCATTGACCTTGCGACCAGATCCCCCCATCCAGAGTTCTTGATCAGTAACCGCATCACCAGGCAATTCGGTTAGCTTTTTCTCCTCTGGAACGACAACCTTGCGCTCGGGCTCTGTGCCGCCCACCATCGCCATCGCCGTGATAAGCAGGCCCAATACGGCAAAGCCGCCCATGGCCATGTTGACCTTTTGCTTGGTGCGCGTAGGCAGTGTCGAATAGACTGGGATTGCGAACTTAGCCATGTTCACTCCCCTTGAAGACGTTGGCGGACGACGTATACCTCCGTCGATTCGCCCGGCTGCAGGTCGTGCACGCGGATCGACACGCCAATCACACCCTGCCGATAGAACTCGCGTTCGTCCATGACCAGCGGAGCATTGGAGACATTGGTGAGGTTGAACCTGTCCCCCACCCATTCCTCTCCTACCCACTTCTCCACCAGCACGAACTTGGCTTCTTTCCAGAGGCCGACCTCTTCACCGGCAGGCACCACTTCCATGTTCGCTGGCTGCTGGCGCGACACCATCGCAAGCACAAATGCCTTCAGCTTGCGGATGTGGCTTGAAGACTTATCCGTCTGGATTTGATCTGGAACGCTTGTGGCTGGAGCTGGCTGTACCGAAGCCTTGCTCCCCTTCGCAAAGTTGATAGCCAAGCCTTTGGGCTCAACAATGATGGTGTCGCCAGGAATGTCTTCCGGCATCAGCAGAAGCGAATACTTACCGCGTGTCGTCTTCAGCGTGATCTTGACTGGGCGCAGCGTGCCTTTTTCGCCTGGTTTCGCGCCTGGCGTGGGCTCCAAGCCGAATGAGGTTGGCTGCACGTAGATTTCGCCGTCCTCGGAATCCTTGTCCAGAGTCAGGCGACCTTGCGGGTTCTTTTCCTTGTCGAAAAAGTCGCCCACCACGTCAAGGATTTTCGAGCCTTCCACCTTGATCCGCGTGTCGTCCTTGATGGAGATTTTGACCATGGTCGAATCGCCATCTCGCGCAGGGACGAATTGCGCGGCTTGCGAAGCACCTATGGTGCCGAAAACGGCGAAGGCTACCGCCCACGCCTTGAATGCAAGGCGTGTCTTTTGAGTCGTATGCGTCATCTTTACTTACCGCCAGCTTGGATTGCACTTGATGCTGCAGATGCAGCGGCTTCTACTGCCTTGACTGGTCCTTGCTTACCAGGTTCCTTGCGCAGGCCCAGTGGATCGTCAGCACTTGCAGCCTCGTACCAGTCCTTGAGGACCAGCCTTCCTGAGTCGAACTTGAACTCAGCCACGTACGCCTTCAGCTCAGCCGGATTGGGCTCTCCGCTGATCCGCGTTGTGAGGTTCCCACGCATCGCGACACGCAGCTTGTCCGTGTCAGGGAACGCTGAGAGAACCTCGAATTCGGTAGACGCAGCGTACTGACGCAAACGGCGTTCAGCAGCCTTTGACTTGCTGCGCACTTGCTCAGCAAACGACCCGTCAGTCCAATTGAGCAGGATGTCTGTGTTGGCGCCAATGGTTCGCTCATTGACGTCCAGGTTCAGGTGGGCCATCCACTTCCCCAGCTCAATCAGCTTCGCTTCGCTGACCTTGCTACCCTGAATCCATTTGCTGCGGTCACCCCAAGGGGTCTCTTGAATGATCTTTGTCCGATCACTGTTCCGCATGATGTTGATCTGCTGAAAGATCGCCAAAACGATCAGTCCGCCAATGATGAGCCTGCTCCATTTCTTGTCTTTTTGCAGGTTGCCAAGCTCGTTTTTGTGGATGCTGTCGTCCATGATCACCCGATCATTTCTCTGTAAACCGAAGGCGGTGTAGCCTTGAACTTCCCCGCCCAAATGCTGTTGGGTAGGTTCCAGTGGAACCAGTGCTTCATGTAACCCGCTGGATTCGCCTCGCGTGTCTTGTGCCAATGGAAGCCGATGAACGACACCACGGCAAAAGTGGGTACGTACGAACGCATGGCAAAGCCACCCAGGGCGAGCATGCCCAACACAGCAGCGATGTCCGCATCAAGAAACAACACCTTCCAGGGTGTTTTGATGCGGTGCACGATGTGCATGTCTGGATCGGGCACGCTCATTCCCTTGCTCCCTTGCTTAGATCAGAGCGCCAGACAGGGTGACGGCGGCACCCAGACCAGCAGCCAGGAACACGATGAAGCCGATGAACTTCATCACGGCACCCATGGCCTGAGCAGCCAGCATGGCCAGGCCAGCGGCAACGAAGCCGATCAGGACCAGCAGTTGCTTACCGTAGCCGTTGGTGATGTCGTTCAGCAGGTCAAACGCGGGCTTCAAGGCCGTGCCAGTGGTACCGGCTGCGTGGCCCAGCGACATCAGTGCTGCGAGGACCAGCATCACCACGAAAGTGATGGTTGCGGCCTTCTTGAACGAAGCCAGGTTCAGGTTGAAGGAAGGGCGGAAAGATGCGATGGCATTCATGCTTGTGACTCCAGAGAATGGTTTGACAAATGGTTGAGTTTTTCCAGATCCAACTGCATCCGGCTTCGCGCTGCGCTCTCCATCGCTGCATGTAATTCCGGCCGTTCCTTCACGACGGCAATCACGCCCTCGATCAGGTAGCGGTAATCCATGCGAGGCGATGCGCCCGCTTGCACTTGCTTGATCCAATCGATCAAGTCATCGCTCACCAGCACGCTTTTCACGCCCGGTATGCGCTTCCTTGGTGGAATCTGGTGGTATTCCCGCACTTCTTCACTTCCGCTCTTCAATTCGTTGGTTCCCATGTGACCCTCGGTTAGTTGTCCTTGCTTGGATCGATGTCGCTCGTTCCATAGATTTCGACCTCAGCCCGTCGATTCAAGGATCGCCCGGACTTGGACTTGTTCTCCGCGATGTAGCAGCACAAGCCTTTGCTCTGGACCGCGACCCTGTTCTTCTCAACCGACACAAGCACATCACGCATCTGCAGCATGACGGCGAGGGCACGTTGATTTGCCAGGCGGTCGTTGGCGTCACCAGGGCCTGTGGCATCAGTACGCCCCACCACTCGCACACGTGTGGCGTTAGCCATCAGCGGCCCCAGTTGCGCCAGCTTGGCCTTCTCTTGTGCACTGAGAACCGCGCTGTTCCACGCAAAATGGACGATGGCCCTGCCGATCACCTTTTCCTGCGGCGCCAGCGTCGGCGATGTAGGTGATGACGCTGGCTCAGACGGCACTGCTGGCTTCACATCAACCGCCTGCTGGACCACCGGGGTCTCTTGTCCCTTTACCTCAGGCCATCCAATCGTTTTTGCTGTCCGCTGCGGGCAGTACGACACTGTGCAGTCAACAAACTTTGGCCCCACATCAGTGGGTACCTGTTGAACCGACTCCCTCACCTGCGTCTGTCCATGCTGCGGAAGCTTGTCTCCCGTAGCGCAGGCTGAGAGCATGCCGGTGATGGCCAGTGACACACCGACCCTTGTCATTGGCATCCTCATGAACGTCCCCGTTCCTTTTGCTTGTCCTGGGTGCTTTTTTCAGTCGCTTCGACCATTTGCATCTTCTTGAATACTCGCCACACGTATGTCTGCCTTGCTTTTGCACACGCGGCTCCCTTCAGTTGGGTGCATGCTGCGTTGTAGGCTCCAACGGCCTCCCACGTGTTTCCATACTTCTTGAACTCATGCGCCAGGATCCAAGCACCGACATCGATGCTCATACACGCATCGTTCAGCTTGTCTGACTTGATCCCGTATTCCTTCTCAAGCAAGGGGAACCAGCTGCTGTTGATCTGCATGAGCCCAGCATCGACGGTCTTTGTCCGCTTGATGTGCGTCAGGTTTTTTGCTGTCTGGACCCCTGACGACTCGGCCAAGGCGATACCCTTCAGCAATAGCGGGCTCAGCTGGTATTTGTGCCCTGCGGCGACAAAGCAGGAGTGGTACGCGGGCATCACCAACTCAGCACGCGCTGGCGAGCACATCACCACCATCAGCATGGTGATCAGTGCAATGCAGCCGTGAATCTGAGTCCGCTTTTCCACGTTCTTACGCCCTTGGTTCTTTGTGCTGAGAAAGGCCAGGGGATCTCTCCCCTGGCTAAACAGCAAGTCGTGACTCTTGGGGAAGCCACGGAGCTAGTGTGTAAAAACAACCCTTTTCTCTCAACGTCAAAAGTCGATTTTTGATAGGCGGGTGGTTGAGACTTTTTGCACACTCCATCAGGTAGGCCCAATAGGCACCGTGCTTGCGCTCAGTAATGGGGTAACGGACTGACTGAAAGGGCCGGCCAGACCGCTGCGCTTTAGACCGCTTGCGGTCTGGCCAAAAGGCCTCAATGGGTAACGGACATGAATACACTAAGGGGGCAACCCCTCAGCTAAGGGGTAAAGGGGTGGCGAAGATGGCCACCCGTCCCATGCGTTAGGACTGTTGCAGCGGAAAGCTGCAGCAAAGAAAAAGGCTTTCCGGGTCGTGAATTTGGCGTCGTAACGCTACGCTTGACTTGGAGCCGTCAATACGCCCACCGGCGCACCGTCAACCTTAAATACGAGAGTCATTGCATGGACAGCTCTACAAATACAAAAGAAGAATCGACCCTGGCCCAGCTGTTGACCACTATTGGACTGCCTCAATGGCATGACCTTATTCTTGACTGGACCGGCAGATTTGATGGCTGGCGCGCTTGCTATGAAGCTTCGCCCACGATGCAACCCGATTTCACCCCCTTGTCCATGGCGATTGCGGCTTTGTTGGAAATGGCCGGGGCCACTTACACCTCTGACGTTGCCCTGGCAGAAGTCCTGGCGAACCTCGACTTCACTTACTGGCGTGCCTGCAGGGCAGACAACCCCCGCGAGATCTGGTATCCCCTGCAAGAGACTTTCCGTGAATTCGCTACCAGGGGCCCAGTCAGCGTTTGGGCCGACACCGAGACAGCGATCCCTCCTGGGGTGATTAAGTACTGGCTCCTGGGTCGCCAAGCCTTCAAAGACTGGCGCAGCGAAGGCACACCTCAGCCTGCAACAGGCTCCCCCCCCACCATTCAGTGAACCACTATGTCCGGCACTGTCCTACTGGTACTCAAGGCCCTCGCGGGCCTTTCCGCTTTTGGCCTCGGTGCTTTTGGAGTTCATAAGCTCCAAACCAAGAGCAGCTTCGGCTCTTCAGTCCAAAGCAGAGCGGCATCACGCGAAGTCATTGTCAAGGATCGACCGCGCTCTCAACTTCCCATACGGAAATACCGGCAAATTGTTGAGGACACCGACACACAGGTGCTCATAGATTCAATTGAACGGCGAGCTGCACTATCGAAAGACGTATTTGATACTGACTGCAAACCAGTATTAAAAGCATTTGCAGAATATGTCCAGTTTCTGCCCGCGTCGGAAGCCCACCACCATTCACAACCAGGTGGCTTGTGGATCCATGCCCTAGAAGTGGTTGATGCCGCTTTGGCATTCCGGGCGGGCATGGAGCTGCCCCGAGGTAGGGGTACCGAGGACAGAAAGCGGCTGGCTCACCGCTGGACCGTTGGCGTCTTCCTGGCAGCGCTGCTCCACGACTTGGGCAAGCCGATGGCGGATATGCGCGTGAGCCTCTTTGGCGACCTGGTCCACGACGCTCACCGCTGGGCCGCTCTCGCTGGGCCAATGACGTCTGCAGGGGCCTTCACCCACTACAGCGTCGACTTTGTTGACGGGTCTGAGAAGGACTATCAGCTGCACCAGAAGCTCCCGGCAATCCTCATGCAGCGATTCGTTCCCGAAACGGTGCTGCGCTGGCTTGCGGACGACGCAGAGCTGCTCAATGAGCTGCTGCAGTACCTGTCAGGGGATAACAAGGAAGGCATCCTTGCAGAGATCGTCAAGCGAGCTGATAGCGAGTCAGTGCGCCGCAACCTTCTTTCCGGCCCGCGCACCAGATTTGCGTCGGCCAGGGCCCGACCACTCATCGAGCGATTGATGGAAGCTCTACGCCGCATACTCGAAGAAGGCAGTGCACTGCCCCTGAATCGGGCTGGTGCGGCGGGCTGGGTATGTGACGATGCCCTGTGGATCGTCTGCGGTCGGCTTGCCGATGAGCTACGCACATACCTTGCCGCGAATGAGAGCCTCAACGGCATTCCCGGAAAAGACAAGAACGACAGAATTTTCGACTGCTTCCAGGAGTACGGAGGAGCTGAGACAAACCCCAGCACACAGGGGGCTGTGTGGAGGGTGCTTGTGGAATGTGAGGACTGGAAGTCGCCAGGCGTGCTCACTGTGCTCAAGTTCCCCCTGGGGCTGCTATTCGCTGATCATGCCAAGCCACGTCCCATGAACGGCAAGATCACAGTTGTCGCGCAGAAGGATAAAGCTGAGGCGGCAAAGCCCGCAGCAAGTCCACCTGCAGCTCCACCAGCTGCGGCTCAAACCATCACCAAATCGGATGCCCGCAAGGAACCTGTCCTAGCCCCTGAACCTGCTGCACGTACTGTTCCAGCGGCCACAGGCAAGGCAGTCATAGCGCCTGTTTCAGCCGACACAGCCTCACCACCTACGCCACCCGCGAAGGCATCGAACACTGGTCCAGCATCATCCCCTCCCCCCCTTCAGGATGCGCCGCCCCCTTGGATTGGCGAGACCTTAGATGCCGTTCCACCCCTTGGTGACCACCATCTCAGCGCACCTGAGGTTGCATCCCGCTCAGTTCCCGTGACGGCACCTGCAGCAGCAATCCAGCTGCCAGCAGAGCCTGTGACAGCAGATGATTCGACAACTGCTACGGCCAGTGATGACAGCGCTGAACCAGAGGACTCACTTGATGTGGCGGAAGCCGCTCCAGCCAGTCTCACTGCCTTGCTGGCAGAGAGTGAACCGAAGCGATCAGAAGCGTCCACAGACCTGATAGCCCCCGTCAAGCCGATGGATCAACCTCGCACAGAGGCAAAGCCCCGCAAGGACGGCACACCTGCAGCGAAGGCCTTTATGCGATGGGTTCAGCTGGGCGTGAACTCCGGGGAGCTGAAGTACAACGAAACGCAGGCGCTTGTCCACTTTGTGCCTGAGGGGTGCTTGCTGCTCTCCCCTGAGATATTCAAGCGCTTCGTTCGAGAGCACCAAGAGGTTGACGAGGGTGACGTTGCGGCCCTCATCAAGCAGTACGGTGATCGAGCCTATACCCGACTGCAAAACGAGTTCGCCAAGTCACCATGGACTGTGCGCAACGGTGATGAGAACCTGCATTACTACGCGTTCACCAAGCATGCTGGCGGCATCTCGCCCACGTCAAGCTTCTACCTGCTTGGCAAGCCTGATCTCTTCTGGCGCCCTGTACCAGAACCAAATCATCGAATCGTGAAGACAGAGCGTCCTCCACGGAAGCTCAAGCCCAAAGAGCACATCCAAACACAGTGAGGTTGATCATGGCTTCGCCAATCATCGACAACGTCTATCGCCCGCCTTATGAGTACCTCCCAGCAGTCGCAGCATTTGCGGCTGCAGGGGCGATCACAATCGCACCGCATATCTTTCTGCTGACGCCGAAATGGGCTTTGCTCGGTACGGCAACATTGGGTTGCCTGGGTGCGATACGACTCAAGCAAGCCCGTCGCATCTCCCTCTTTAGGCGAAACGTCAAGCGGTTGCCATCGCTGGCCATGACGCCTGAGCAGATCCCGGTTTCAGATCATGCGGTCTACCTCGGGAAGGGCTTCAATTGGTCCACGAAGCATGCTCAGCGCTTGTACCTTGCATCTCTTCCAGAGAACGAGCATCTGCACGACTCATCATGGCTTTACAAGAAGGCACGAGCCATCGAGCGTGGCACACCTGCAGGTCAAGATACGTGGCTCACGAAGCTCACAAAGACCGATGCCTGGTGGAACCCTGTCGCGCCTCTTCCTCCGGTTGGTGGCGCTCCGATATTGCATGGGGTCGAGGTCGAAGAAGAGGATGTCTTCACTGCCCTTGCTGAGCTGAACAACCATACGATTGTTTATGGGACCACCCGCGTGGGCAAGACGCGCTTGGCGCAGATCTTGATCACACAAGACATTCGACGTGGCGATGTGGTGATCGTCATGGACCCGAAAGGCGATGTTGACTTGCTGTTGGGCATGTACGCGGACGCCGTTGCAGCGGGAAGAGAAAAAGACTTCTTTGTGTTCCATCTGGGCTTCCCAGAGATCTCTGCTCGATACAACCCCATCGGTGCATTCGAGCAAATAACTGAAGTTGCCAGCCGCACAACGAACCCACTTCCTGACGAGGGCCAATCCTCGGCCTTCAAGGCGTTCGCTTGGCGCTACGTGAACGTGATTGCACGGGCCATGGCCGCTATTGGTGAGAAGCCCGACTTTGCAAAGATCTACCGCTATGGCGTGAACATTGACGACCTGGCCAGGAATTACCTTGAGCAGTATCTGGACAGTAAGGAGCCAGGGTGGCGCGATCGCTTTGATCCGACGCCCACCAAGGACATGAAGGATCTCTTGGCCAAGGCTGCAAAGAATGGCCGCGACACCCAGGTTGTGATGCTGACGCAGTACTTCCGGGAGAAGGGGCACACAGACCAGGTAGCCGACGCCTTGATCAGTGTGTTGTCCAATGACCGAACGTACTTCGAAAAGCTGGTCAGCTCTCTGTATCCACTCATGGAGAAGCTCACCAGCGGCAAGCTTGCTGAGCTGATCTCTCCCAACTACTTCGATACCTCTGACCCCCGCCCCATCATCGACTGGATGTCGATCATCAACAGAGGCGGCATCGTGTACATGGGACTGGATGCGCTCAGCATCCCCGATGTGGCACAGACAGTAGCTGCCGCAGGCCTGGCGGATTTGACCAGCGTTGCAGGCAGCATCTACAAGCACACCTCCTCTTATGGCATGTCTCGCGGAGGTCGGCGTAGACGCATTCGACTGCACGCAGACGAACTCAATGAACTGATTGGCCCCGAGTTCGTCCAGCTCGCCAACAAGGCCGGTGGCGCTGATGTCAACATCACTGGCTACACACAAACTGGCCAGGACATCGAGGCCAAAGTCGGCAATGCAGCAAAAGCCGGTCAGATCGGCGGCAACCTCAACACCCTCATCATGCTTCGGGTGAAGAACAAGGAGACCGCAGAGATTCTGACCAACCAGCTACCTGAGGTAGATGTGTTGTCAGTCACACCCGGTAGCCGCGTATCAGACACGAACGACCCCACGGAGTTCGCTGACTTCGCATCGGCTTCTGAGGACAGGATCTCCCGTGAGAAGGTTCCCCTTGTGGATCCAGCAATGCTGACCAAGCTACCCAAAGGACAAGCGTTTGCGCTGATTGAAGGTGGCCAACTCAAGAAGATTCGCATCCCGTTGCCTTTGCCTACTGAGAGCAAGTCAGCTCCATCGAATTGGAACCAAATGCTGTCTTACATGCGGGCAAATTATTCCAAGTACTTGGAGTCGCTTGGGGAGGCAGCGGAGCTGACCGTGGAGGGCAAGGGAATTGGCTACTAAAGCTCAAGGTGTCTTTGACGGCACCATCATTCAGGCGTTCTTGTGGCCATTCCGAACACTGCTGCGGACGACGATCATCGTCACGGTACTGCTCCTGTGGACCATCGTCACACAGTGTTGGTTTGCTTACCGCCACAGCTCGCATGATCCGGTCTCACACCTCAAGGCGGTCATGGGCAGTGACCTCGACTACGCAGCTGATCTGACACCCATCGCCTTTTCACCAGTTAACCTGGCTTCGGGCATCGGAGGGGTCATCCAAGAGTACGGCGTAGACACCATCGTGGCCAGCGCACGTGCACTGATGAACACACCAACGATCCTGGGTCATAAAGGTGGCGCAGATCGCGACTTGGGTAAGCAGTACGTCGACAAGAGACTGATGCCTGAGCACGGTGACAAGTTCAAGCAATGGATACTGGCTTCCTACATCTTCGGCGCGAGGATCGCGATCTTTCTGTCGATGTTTCCTTTGCTGGCCCTGCTGTACGTGGTGAGTGTTGTTGACGGCCTGAGTAGGCGCGCTATCAGACGCGCCAATGCTGAGCGCGAGTCAGCAAGCATTTACCACCGAGCCAAGATGTCCCAAGTGTGGCTACTTGCCGTAGGCCTTACTGCTTATCTCGCAATACCCTATTCTTTGAGCCCTGCATTCGTATTAGCTCCACTTGCTGTAATACTTGCGTATCTAGCAAGGATGCAAATTGCATCATATAAAAAATATTTGTGATTCAGGGGGATTTCTTATTACTGCACCAGCGCTTGCCGTTTTGGCATGAATGCACCAGAGCTTCGCAACCATTGACTGCCCCAGCCATCGCAGCGCAACAGAGCGCGGCATCGGTGGCCTGACGCGGTGGGAGCGACGGCGCAAGGCTTGCACCGCAAGCCTTGTGACGGAGCGGGTTGAATGCTCGATAGCGTCTTACACGCTTTCAGGGTGGCTCAGCAGCGTGTTGCCAACTTTCATCACAGCATCCCCCTAGAGGGCGGACTGTGTGTGATTTTGCAACTCTCGGCGCGAATGTTTGACAAGTGCGAAATTTTCACAGTACATTAGAACCGTGAGCTTCGGTAGTGAGTGATGCATTACCGTTTATCGGCGTGATTGCTGATGGTCGTCTGTAACCTGACGAGCCATTTTCGTACGCTGATAAATCTAGAGGTGCGCCTATTCGGCCCCCTTTAGTCCCTGCCCTAGCTCCGTCCAGAAACGTTTTGAGCTTTGGAGGCGGGAGCGATGACACACAAGATTGCGGCCATTTCGACTAAAGGCGGCGTCGGAAAAACCACTACTTTGGCCAACCTCGGCGGCGTGTTTGCCGACATGGGTGCCCGCGTATTGTTGGTGGACGCTGACCCTCAGCCCTCTCTGTCCAAGTACTACGAGTTGGAGTACGAGGCCCCCGAAGGCCTGACCGAGGTCATCACCAGCGGATCGGTTGGTCCGACAGCGATTTCAAAGACCAAGTTCAGCAATCTGGACCTGATCAAGTCCAACGATGGTGAAGCTGAGTTGCAGCATTGGCTCCACAAACAGCCTGATCGCCGCTCACGCCTGGCTCTTGCACTGTCTTCGCCGGTTGTGACCAACAACTACGACATCGTGCTGATCGACACGCAGGGCGCAATCGGTCCATTGCAAACATGTGCTGCCTTCGCAGCCGACACCCTGGTCTCTCCACTGCCGCCCGACACGGCCAGCATCCGTGAATTCCGCACCGGAATGCTCCAGGTGCTGCACAGGCTGGAGAAGTCGGAAACTGAGCCCACTACTGCGCTGGCACCTATCCGAGCGCTGATCTGCAAGTTTGACTATTCGCGTGATGCCAAGGCCATCCTGCAGGAGCTGCAGGGTGAGTTCACGATCAACGACAAGGTCACCTTTGTCCAGACCTTGATCCCTGATGCGGTCGCCTACAAGGAAGCGTTCTCTTTGCGCGTTCCTGCCCACAAGCACAACACGACTGGCGGGAAGCGGATGCCATCTGCCTATGAAGTGATGCACCGCGTGGCTTGGGATCTGATTCCGGCTCTCTATGGCGTCTTCGCTGGTGGCCTGAGCGGTAATCCAGACGATGTTTTCGGTGGTGCCCCCACTGAAACGATGTTTGCTGCTGGAGTACGCGCATGAATGCCCCCGCCAACACGAGCGGACGCCGGACGGTCAACCTGACCGCTCTGGGTGAAGGTGGCTCCCCTGTGAGCCTTTCTGATCGTTTGGCGCGAGCGCGCCACGACAGCTACACGGCTGAAAATCCAGCCCCTTCAGCCCTGAATCTGAAGGGAGCAGGCTCGGTAAGTGCGGCCATCCTAAAGCTGGATGTGACGCAGGTTCAATTGTTCGACAAGAACCCACGTCGCTTTCACAACGAGAACTACGAAGACATTGCCGCCTCCATGGAGGCGCAAGGTCAGACGCAGCCCTTGCCAGTGACGCAACGCGAGCCCAACGGGCCGTACATCATTTCTGCGGGTGGTAACACCCGCCTGGAATGGATGAAGCGCCGCTTCGAGCAAACGAAGGATCCGGAACACCGCTACGCCTACTTCTACTACACCCCCTACCGGGACGAAGCTCAGCTGATCGCTCAGCACCTCACTGAGAACCTGTCTCGGGGTGAGATGAAGTTTTGGGAGTGTGCCGTTGGCGTTGTGGACCTGATCAAGCTTCTCAAAGAGCAAGAAGGCCAGAATCTCACGCTTCGCGACTTGGAAGAGAAGCTCCGTACAAAGGGGCTTCGCCTTGGCCGGACCATGCTCTCCCGCTATACGTTCGCGGTAGATCGCCTCCACTCTTTGGGTCCAGCACTGGAAGCTCTTACTGGCCTCAGCGTCAGCGAGACCTTCATGCCCAGGCTCAATCTGGCAGCGAAGCTGGCGTCGAAATTCGGCGTAGATGAAGAGACGAGCTGGGCAACACTCTTTACCCCCGCGCTGGAACGTGCTGGCCAGGCCTACCTCACAGCCTCCGAGAAAGTTCTCCCCGCGAGCGAAATTTGCGACTCCTGCGAAGTTGCCCTGGCCGACAAGATCGGGCATTCAGTCCACGAAGTTCGGACGATGCTTGGCGTACTTCGCAAGGGGGATCAAACGCTCCTGGACCTGAAGGCGGCTATTGCCTCAGCCTCACACGGCTCATCCTTCGTACAAGCGGATGGGCGCCAAGAAGACGGCGCTGAAAGATCAGAAGCCCCTGCGCAGGCAAGCAAACCTCAACGCCCCAGCGAGGTTCAGGCTCATCAACCTGCCCGACCACAGGCGCCAACAACCACGGTCACGCATTCTGTCCACACTGTGGACAAAACCCCCGGCGCTTTGCCGCATGACGAAATTCAAGCGGTGTCCCAGGCCACGGCATCTACTGCCGCCAACCTTCAGGAGCGGTTTAAGCAGGAGCTTACCGTACTTTGTGACCTGGCTGGTATCGCCGACCTTCTTGTCTGGCGCGATCAGTTGCCACTTGGTTTTTTCATCGACTACCCAACGCCGGGAGACTCGCGCCACGCGATCTCGACGGTTTCATCAAACGACCAGGTAGGGCTGATCGCCCGAACGAGCAAATCAGTGGTCTTCTGGTCGCTCATGCGCCTTAGTGGCCAGAGCGATCCAGAAAACGCTGGCGCCCTGGATCCAACCTCGAACTTCTATCGCGCCATGGCCGATGAGAACTTCGACAACCAGTGGATGGAAGGCCTCGATATGGGGACCACCCTCCGTGATGACGATGTGCTTGTGTTGGCCACCAAACCGGAGTACCCGGCGATTGGCTGGCTGATGAAAGTGATCTACACCATCCGTGAACTCAATACCAAGAATTGAGCACGGAATGATTCGGACCTCAGTAATTTAGGGAGTAAGGAATGAATTCTTCAGGCGGTTTGACCATCAGTGATCCGACAGCGAAGGCCATGGTGCTTCAGCACCTGGTGAGCCTGTCTGAAGCGATTGACGACCCGGACCAACTTCGCGAACTGCACAACTCGGGGCTCACGCCCGAGGTGATCGACCGACTCAGGCAACTGAGTGCGGCTGAGATGGCGCAGCTCAGCAAGATGAAGTCTCGCGATGTCGTGCTCACGCTCAATCCTGATGGATTGCTGTTCAATCTTCGCCAGCTCGAAGCCACGCGGGAAGAGCGAGCGAAGTTTCAGTATTTCATCCGCCACGGCGCCTCCCCTTCCATGATCATGCGGCTGTTTCGCGGGACGTCACACGTTCACGTTCGCCAGCAGCGCGCAGTCATGGGGATCACATCGACTTGGGGACGCCCCCCTGTGCCCAAGTCTGAGCGTGAGCGCAGAGACATTGAAGAAGCATGGGTTGCCCTTTCGAAGGACATGCCCAAAAGCAATACGCACTGGGAGCGTGAACGCTTCCTGATGCTGCACAAGCGTTATGGCCACTACAGCTTGGCAAGCCTGGATGCAGTGATCATGACATTCCGCACCCAAACGGGACACGCAGAATGAGCTACTTTCTTGCGTACATGGAGCGCAATCCTGAGTTCGCACTCAGGCTCTACGACCGCCCCATATCCTTTCAACGCCTCTACGTTTCCATCACCGGCAAGATCACAGCAGCCCTCATGTTGTCTGCAGCCATGCAGTGGGCAGAGGATGGCGATACTGATGGCGACGGCTGGTTTTCTAAGACTGGCGAGGATTGGTCTCGGGAAACGGGCATGTCCAAGGACGAGCAAGCAACGGCCAAAGCCCGCCTGCTCGATCTTGGCATTTTCGAAGAGCGTAGATTTCGCGTCGATAACGGCATGCGCCTGGTGATCCAGTACAGGATCAACTTCGATGTGATTGACCGCTTGGCCATCGAAGATGACATGCGCCATCGCGCCTTGGCGGCTGCGCACTAAATAAGGTCGGCACTGGCCATGCAACCGACCTTCCCACGCACACCGGACGGCAGCACCCCCGGTGTGCGTAATCACGCGTTCCTGAACAGCAGATCAATTGCGGTTCACAGGAACGTCATCCGCATTGCGGGCAACGTCGCCGCAGGCCTGTTCCTGTCCCAGCTTATCTACTGGACACGCCACGGCGTAGAGGTGACGGCCCGCCAAGGATGGGTGCGCAAAACCGCTGACCAGTGGCTTCTCGAAACCGGCATGAGCTGGAAAGTGCAGAAACGCGCCCGAGAGAACCTTGTAACGCAAGGTTTGATCGAAGAGCGTCGCGTAGGCTTGCCTGCCCAAACTGAGTACCGCGTCAATGTGAATGAGCTGGCCGCACGTTCGGCCCAGCTCATTCACATTCACCTGGACGAGTGCGTCACATTGGATTTGTTCCGAACTGACGCCCACATCATCAAGCAGCTTCTTGGCCGAGCCACGGCGTATCACCGTCGCTTGGCCGAACTGCTGCCCCATATCAACGACGCGCTCTTCCTGAGCCGCCTGATCCAAGACTCAGGCCACAGCGAGCGCTGGGTATGCCGCTCCAGATCCGACTGGATGAGCGAACTACTGATGTCTAGGCAGGAATGGGAGACCTCGCGCAGACACCTGCGGCAAGCTGGTCTCCTGATCGAGCGTGGGTGCAACTACCCCCGTAGAGTGGACTTTTTGGTCCCTGCCAAGCCCCTCATGATGGCCCTCGCACAGCTCCAGGCAAGAAAGGGAGAATCTGCAAAGGCTGCTCAGCCCATTAGGCTGGATCGGGAGAATCTGAGAGTCGGGAATCCCGAACTCGTTGAAAACACTGCATTAGGAGAGATTGGGCGAAACTCAGAGGAAGACTTCCCGCAGTCAGTTTCGCCCATTTCCTCCCAACCCAATCCCGCCTTTAAGGCTGGCCCGATCCAGCCAACAAGATTCGCCCAATCCCGCCTTTACCTTAAGGACAAGGGATTACAAGAAGGATTACAACCACCACTACAGCGCGCAGAAGACCCTGTGGTGGTGGTGGTAGACGAACCCACACTGGCCCCAAAAGACGTCCAGCCTTTGACGATGGAGGCTGCATCCTGGCCGAACTGGATCGATGGTTTTGAACGGGTCATCATCTGGACGTACTTGGCTGATCTGCCTGCTGAAACCGCCCAGTCCATCCTTGACGAAATGGCTTGGATCCGCCAGCGGCGCGGTGTGAACACAGCGCCAGGCCTGGCACGTAAGCTCGCCTTGCTTGCCAAGGCTGGGGACTTCATCCCTGAGGGGGCACACAAGGTCAAGGCTGCACGCGATGCGGCCATGGGGACTACAGCTGTCGCGGTAGCTGCTCCAGCTCAGCCGCAGGTAGAGCCTAAGGGTGTCCCAGTCCCTTCAACCGTAGCGTCTCGGTTTGCCGCTTTGAGGCAGACCCTAGCCGCGAAGAACGCTCTCGGAGGGACCAAATGACACGCCAAGGTTTTGTCCACGGTGTGGACAAGCGACTCGCTTTGAGCGCTCTCGCAGCGCTCGACACCGGCTGGCATGGACGTTTGTCCACAGTGTGGACAGAACCCACGGAGAGATTTTCATTAACTGTTCGGGCTCAGTTGCAGTGCTCGAATGGCATGTCTTTGTCCACACTGTGGACAAAGATTCACCCAATAACACCTAAGGCTCAGAGTTTTATGGGCCTACAGCAAGTCCCGCAATGGGGTCATTTCGCCACGTGCTGACACAGGAGGATTGCCATGAATGATCAGACGACGGAAGTAAAACCTGCCACCTCACCATTTCCAGATGGATATGACATTGAGGGGGCGAGGGAAAGACTCGCAGACCTTTTGGTTCGCGATGACATCGATGTCACAGACCCTCGGTATCCCGAGCTTGAAGAATTGGAAAAACGGGAAGCCCAATTGCGCAGCATGCGTTTGAAGCATGAAATGCGAATGGAAGCTGACCCCGTGGTTCAGGATTGGGAAGCCCGCAGTATGCGGGATATGGGTAAGCTTGAAGACGAAGAATCGGACAAGTTCGATATTCACACGCTTGAAGCGGCAAGATTGTTTGTCGGTAAAGCTGTGGCCCCTGGTGAAAATGGTCGCGGCATGGCTGGCGGTAAAAAGGTTGCCGCTTCACTTCGCACGGTCATGAAACTCAGCGGGGATAATAATCCTTATGCTGATTATTGCCTTATTCGTGCCACAGATAGAATGACCGAAATGAAGGAAAAGATTTCGGCAAGTGTTAATGAAATGATGAAAGAAATTGACGCATTAAAACGTCATGGAATGCGTCTTTCTGTGCTGAAAAACAATACTCCGCTTACTGTGGACCTTGAATTTAAGAGCCCGTACGGGTATAGTGTCATTATGTTGATCGGTGAATTTGATTACTTTGTGCGAGTAATCAAAACACTGATTCGAAAAGATTTGATGACTGACGCTGAAGGTCGCGCAAAGCTCCATGAAATGCGCCACGGTTGCAGGTCTATTTTCGAGGAAGTGGTTTATTACGCCCGGTGGCTGAATCGAGACGTAATGCAGCCGCTCTCACGAAGTGATTTTCTTCCTGGTGCAGACGCGGAAGCGAAAAAGCGAGTGGAAGCTGCCACAAAGCTTTTCGGAACGCTGCCACGGGCTATTTTCACTGGGGCTCAGGCTCCGCGCCACAGCCGTCGTCGCGAGCCGATTACTGCTGAGGAAATGCGTGTGTTGAATGAAGTGCCGCTGGAAGACTTGAGTGTCGATATCAAGGCATTGATCTGATCCAGGGGGATCTGGAAAGGGACTGGGATGGGAAAGGATCTTGAGGATATGCTGACGCTGGATCTTTTTGGAGCCTGTCCACAGGGTGGACAGGTACCTGGGCCAGCAGCGTGTAACAGCCAGCAGGTCACTGAAGATGATGCTTGTCCACACCGTGGACAAGCATCGAAGCAGAGATCTGCACCATTGATCATCTCTTCCCAGATGAAAACTACAGCAACTGCTATGACTGATACGTCTACAGCTTGTCAAACAATTGCTTGCTGGAAAGGGCCTTTAAAGGGTAAGGGGTCTGACCTGCGGCAGTGGTTGAAATTGGCTGAGGCGCGCTTGGCCGACGTGCATCGCCAGATGAACGAGCTGCGCGATGAGACGAAAGCCGTCGAGAAGCGCCGTGTCAGCTTGGACGTGTATTTCCTGCGCCATCGTCTACAGCAGTCGCTTCGGTGGCGCCTGGCTGGTGGGAAGCACGCAACATGGGAGCTGGTCAAACCTCTGCTCCAGACGATGAATGCGTCGGAGGCTCAGGCTTACTTTGAGTGGAACTCCCGCGCTGAGATCTTGAATGCACTTGAGCAGGTGGCCCGGTATGAGGTGAGGAACGTGCAACGACTCATGGAGGAGCAAACAGCGCCATGACGTGAAGGTGTGCCGCAGTCAAGTTGTCCACACTGTGGACAAGCACTTGAAGGCAGCGAACCAGCATCAACAAGAGGGTTAGGCGATAGACCTTGAATCCCCGGTAAGAATTGATAATGACTTCGCACAATTAGCGGAGCGAAACTCACAGCAAGTTTTCTGTTTGGGAATCCCGCCAATCTCGATTGGCACATTCAACACAGAAACGGAGTTTCAAGATGGCTTCTCTCAACATGGTCCAATTGATCGGCAATTTGGGCCGCGAACCTGAAGTTCGCTATGCACCGGACGGCACGCCGTTCGCCACAATCAGCCTGGCAACCACCGAACGTTGGAAGGACAAGGAAACACAGGAACCCAAGGAAGCCACGGAGTGGCATCGGGTTGTTTTCTCGGATCGGCTGGCGGAAATCGTGAAGGAGTATCTCAAGGAGGGATCGCTCATTTACGTGGAAGGCAAGCTACGTACACGTAAGTGGCAAGACAAAGAAGGCAAGGATCAGTACACCACTGAGGTCAAAGTTTCGCGTATGCAGATGCTTGGCAATACGCGCAAGACAGTGGCCCCAGCTGACTCTGGTCAGCTGGAATCCGAAGCGGCAGAATCGACTCCTGCCTAATTTGAATCGACACTTAGGCCCCGATTTTGGGGCCTAAGTATTTGGAGCGTGCCATGTCGGTTCAAGCATATTCGGGCGATGAGTTTGAACCCATTGCCCCAGCAAAAAAACAGTTTGTTATTCGAGCTGCTTCAGACGGCTTCCGTGTGGGTCTTTCTGCTGCTTTCTTTCCTGACGCAGCAGAAGTAATGAAGGAACTTGGGTTTTCATGGTTCCCGCTTAGGCGCATGTGGGTAATACCCGCTACCAAGATGAAGGCGGCAATTTCACTGCTGCCTAAGTACGCCTCAAAGTATCGAGAGTGGGACTTCTCTGATATGCGAGATAAGGCGCTCACGGCCTGGAATAGTCCAGCTGACGATTTCTTTGTTTCTCTTTTTGACACCCAGTTAATGCCTTTGGATTCGGGTGGATTTGCTTGCACTGCGGTGTTTGATTCCCTGTACGTGCAAGTCATGCGTGATTTGAATGGGGTCTTTCACAAGTACGCTGGTGCATGGGAGGTTAAGGCTCCAATTCAGCTCATTAAGAGGAAATTGCTGGATCAGGTCGGCATCGGCGAGCAATATCTGTTTGTGCATGAAAGCAGCGTAAACCTGGAGCAGCTGGTTTCGGCTCCAAAGGCAGGGGTGCCCATATCGGTGGCAGGCGCTGCCCCAGAGTTTGTCCACGGTGTGGACAAGACAAGCGAGGGCATGGGGTCTGGCTTCATCACAACCTTTGGCACGCCGCTGGAGCGTTGGCCGGTGAACGAGGATCTGCTGCAGAAGACCGCGGCTAACTGCTCACTGCGAGACTACCAAGTTGTTGGTGTGCGCCATTTGATCGGCCATTCGAGCGCACTGCTTGCTGATGACATGGGTTTGGGCAAGACCAGGCAGGCGGTTGTCGCTGCACACCTGGCTTCTGGGGAAGATCACATCTTGGTGGTCTGTCCTGCAAGTTTGTGCATCAACTGGGAGCGTGAGATTCATGCCTTGTTTCCAGATGACAAGGTGGCGTTCATCGGGCAGCACTCGATGCAAAAGTGCAAAGAGGCTCGCTGGATCGTCGCGAACTACGAGCGTCTTGGGGGGCTTGTCCGAGACCCAAGCATCCGCATTGGTGTGATGCTGATTGATGAGTGCCATTACCTGAAGGAGCACGAAGCGGGCCGCACAAGGAACGCGTTCATCTTGGCCGACCGAGTGCCACGTCGGTTCTTGTTGACTGGAACTCCAGTCCTGAACCGCGAGGTCGAGATTCACACTCTCCTGCGCTTATCCGGTCATCCAATTGGCCGGATGCCTCTGCAGGAGTTCAAGAAGACCTACGCAGGGGATGCGGCCAAACGGGCTGAGCTGGCGGATAGGTTGAAAGAGTGGATGCTTCGCCGTGGCAAGGACGCCCTGAAGGACTTGGGAGTCAAACACCACCAGGTGCGGATCATTGAGCCAGCTGAGGGGATGGGCGCGTATGAGGCCATCGTCAAAGACATGACGATGCAGGCCATGCCGAAGATCACCAAGCTGCGGCAATGCCTGGAGATGATGAAGTTGGATTTCATCATCGAGTCAATCCAGTGCCTACCGGAAGGCGAGAAGGCCATTGTCTTCTGCGAATACATGGAAACGGTGGGGCACCTGATGCAGGCCCTCAAAGAGTCGGGTATTGGTGCAGTCAGTTTGGTTGGCGCGGATTCAACGACGAAGCGGATGAAGGCGGTGGACGCCCTGCAGCAGGACAAAGGCACCAGGGTCTTTGTAGGTACCACCATGGCGGCGGGTGTAGGGATCACGCTCACTGCGGCGAACTACGTGTTCTTCGCGAGTCTCCCTTGGACGAATGCGCTCAAGCGGCAGGCGGAAGATCGTGCATATCGCAGTGGCAACACCAGGGATGTTTTCGTCATCATTCCGGTTGTGGCGAAAACCATTGACGAGCAAGTGAATGCACTTCTCTCGGCAAAGGAGGTCATTGAGAAGGATCTGGTCGAGTCTGTGCGCAGGGCAATCGCGGCGTAGTATCATGGGTGCACCAGTGCACCACTTAACCAGTGCACCACTTATACGGGGAAGATTGAAATGAGCAACGTGCTGTCGATTGGGTCGCGGGCATCAGTGAAATGCGGGCCAGGGCAACCGGCTTTCCACAAAGAACTGGGCTGGTGTGTAGTCGTATCAGCCAATGGGCTGATGCGGCAGATTGATGTTGTTGTGGACCGAAAGGTCAGCGATACCCCAGATGCCAGTCTCTGTGGCGGTGTCGGGCAGGATGAAGTCATGAGCGAGGAGATCGTCTACATCGAGACCTTCGATGTAGACGTTCGCGATCTGGAGGAGGCCATGCCCGTGGAGCCGTGCAATGCGAAGCCCTTGTTGTTCACTGGAAAAGTGTTCGACTCGAAAAGAACTTTTAGCGCTTGATCGGAAGGCCGGAACAGGCGCACACTGAATGCGAATTCTGTTGACCGTCAGCTACGGTCGGTGTGCTGCACCTTACGCAGCGCCCTGAAACACGAGAACGGCTCCCGAAAGTCTCGTGGACCTCAGCCACCAAAGCTGAGGCCTGGAGTGCGATCTGTCTGTAACCCCATGGGGAAGTTCACCTTCCCGCTGGGGGTCGGTGCTTCCCCTTTTTCTTTTTCATAGGAGAAGCACCATGTCCGCAAATCAATCGCAATCTGAAGTTCAGTACTTTGACCTGATCACCACTGGTGTCGGTTACCTCAACCGCTACCGTAGTGTCAAACCTGATCGTGGCCCAGCCTACAAGTGCTGCACGATCAACGCTCTGGTCGGCCCTTCCAATGAAGTCGAGTATCGCGAATACGATGTTCGTCTCGTTGGTTGGCAAGCGCTCGAAGCTTTGGAAATCCTCGCTCCCCACGTGGAGGCCAAGAAGAAAGTCATCGTGACTTTCCGTATTGGTGATGCCAAGCCCGACTCTTACACCTTCACCAAGCAAGATCGCAAAGCAGGCACTTCTGAACAAGTCGCCCGTCTTTGCAACAAGGGTCGACTGCTGCAGATCATGTCTGCCAAGGTCGATGGTCAAGTGATTGAACTGCCCCAGGTCGAACAACCTGAACAAGCAGCTCGCACCGGCACCGACAACTAAACCCGCGACATTCGTCGCCTCTAAACCCAAGACGCCTCACGGCCTCTTGGGTTTTTTCATTTCAACCTGGCGCAAGCCTTTCTACATAGACCCAAGGAGTTCACATGTCCACAACTACCATCACCGTCGAAGCCCCCGTTTGCACCCCATACGGCAAGGCCAAGATCCTCATTGGCCGCTATCAACAAGGCGGATCCATCGCTATCCAGCTGATCACGCTCAAAGACGAGATCCTGGATGAGCCGCTGGCCACGTTCTCTACCAACATTGCTGGAGCGCGTACCGGCATCGATGAGTTCTGCGTCAAGAGTTGGAGCGAAAACGAGCCGCTGGTCGAACCAATGTTCGACACAGGCCTGTTTGAGCGTACTGGCCGGTCAAGTCGAAATGGGATGGTCTCCGCAGAGGTCTGGCGCATCAAGTCGCCGTCTCTTGTGCCGCCACCCGTGATTGACGAGACCATGACCTTGGCGAAGCTCGCGATGAGTCGCCTTCACATCGTTCCACTGGAAAAGCTGCCAGATGTCCTCAAGGGGTTGTCTGCACAGCATCGCATGTGGCTCAACGACACCCTTTTGAACGACGACGAATCGACTGATGAGGAGCTGAAGGATCACCTCACGAAGTCGTGCGGAATGCCGGAAGACGTGGTTACTGCTGCGCTGACATTCCGTGACCAAGCCTTGGCTGATCCTTTGTTCCATCTGTTCGATCCCACTGCGCTTTGATAGGAGTCCTTATGAGTTCGCAAGCAACAACCACTGAACCGGCCTTCATGACGGTTCCGTTCTTTTGCAGACTCACGTTTGAGGGTGTTCGGCGTTTTGCCGCTGAGCACCCAGGGCGAGCAATCTCGGTGCAGGCTGGGGGGGTGGAGTACGGCTTCTGTATGGACTTCACACCAGAAGACATTCAGCAGCTGGACGAAGCTACCTTTGACGACATGGTGAACGTAGCGATGGATGCTGCGTTCGCTTGAATCAACCAAGAGTGGGCAAAGAAGCGGGGAAAATCCCCCCGCTTCTTTGTTGCACATGGTGCGAAGTTGACGCAAACTCAACAAGCGAAAAGTGTATCCAGCCCTTAGAATTAGGGGGAGTTCTTTCGCTAAGAGCTATCTGTCCATGGCTTTTAACGAAAGAAGGTTCGTTCCCTTGTTGGTGTGCTCAAGGCTAAATAAGCACACATCGGTTTGCATGTTCCTCAAAAACATGTGCCTTATGACATCGTCCGGCTCCTGCAACGGCGATGGGGTCTTTGACTCTGGAGTGCGATCTAGCAAATGGCGGCGCTCGAACTCCCTGACGGTTCGCTACGAATCACCGAAGCTCACACCTCGTGCATTCACTCTGGCACTGTCACAGTACCTAGCGCTTGCCCTGCAGTAGTCTGAACCACTACTGTCTGGTTATTTCCTGGCAAAGCGACGCTCCGGTGTCGCTTTGTTCATTTCCCCTTATCCAAGTCCGCCCAATGGGATCCTCGTCCCAATGGGGTGAGGTGTCTCTGCGGGTTCTATCCCAGCCGCAAAGGAAACCTCATGATTCGAGTACCTGGAACCCTCATCGTCAACCGCCGCACTGGTCGCAATGGAGCTTTCTCCGTAGGCGACTTGATCACGGCCATTGGCGAGTTCAAAGTCAAAGACACTGCCCTGGATCAGTACGAGCCAGGGGAGTACAAGGGCGACTTCATCATCAAATGGATTGAGCCCCACACGAACACTTGGCGAGGCCGAGTGTTCGTGGAAAACAGAGCCAGCCTGGCTGACATCATCATCACTGACGCGGTCGAAGACAGCGTCACCGCTGAGCAGAAGGCAGCTGATAAAACGCCTCCCGAGCGTGATCCGCTTGAGGAAGCGTCCACATCATCTGCGCATGCGCCAGCAACACCAACAAAGCCTGAGTCTTCTGAAACGCCGGTTTCAAAGCCTGTCCACCAGGTTGAGACTGCAAGCCGTCCAGCAAACGCAGGAGAGATCCCAGGTCTGTCGCCCGAGCAACGCGCACTGCTGGGCGATGAACTCTCGGATCTGTTTGACAAGCGCGAGCGGATCAAGCTCGATCCCACTGTGGATCGTGAAGTGTTCCGTAAGCAGCGAGACTTGCTGAGAAGCTCTGGCTATCGATTTGACTCAAAAGGTCAGGATTGGTACTTGGCATCTTGATGTGATGCCCATGGTGCAGTGATGCACTAACAAGCCCGCCGCGTGTGGGCTTATCCAAGCTGGGAGGTTTTGGATAAGCCCACGTTGAAGTGCTTGCGCTTCACCGGCTAACTAGCCATCATTGGTGACCACGGCCTCAGCCGAGGTGCCCTATAGCGCAGTGCGCGATTCAGAGTGTGTATGTTGTGTCCGATGTCTGCCTTGAGGGACACGCCGTTAGAGTCTTGGGATGGATTCGAAGGTTTGCAGATACGCTCATATCCTGAGCCTGGCCATGCCGGGTTCTTCAAGCGTCGCGGGTCGGCGTTTGAAGAAGTCGGTTATCTGTTGACCGTCAGTTACGGTCGGTGTGCTGCACCTTACGCAGCGCCCTGAAACACGAGAACGGCTCCCGAAAGTCTCGTGGACCTCAGCCACCAAAGCTGAGGCCTGGAGTGCGATCTTGCAATTTTGCAACCCCCTGGGGAAGTTACTTTCCCCGTGAGGGCTAAGTGCTTCCCT
>NZ_JRKM01000003.1 GCF_000768065.1 Aquabacterium sp. NJ1
GGCCCAGATTCAACCAGCAAGTGCAACGCTAGTACGTCCGAAGAAGACTTCGGAAGGCGTCAGGAAATTGTGGCGTTTGCGTGGCCTGTTATTGAGTTCGCTGGCGAAGTGATCGCACTGCTTTTGAGTGAGATGTTGCATGCAGACTCCCTTTGGTACGTATTGACGTAGCAGGCCGTTGAAGTTCTCGTTGGTGCCACGCTCCCAGGAATGATAAGGGGTGGCGAAGTAGCACTTGAGATTGAAGTGTTCCTCTAGCTTTGCGTAGTCGTGGAACTCCGTTCCGTTGTCCAGGCTGAGCGTTTTGAATTGACGCTCGTACTTGGCGATGGCGACCTTGGCAGCGCAGATGACTTCTTCTTTGGTGCGAGCCTTGAGCTTCATGACGATGGCAAAGCCACTGACGCGCTCGACCAGAGTAAGCAGGCAGTGGCGCAGGTCTTTGCCGATGACGGTATCGCCTTCCCAGTGACCGATCGCGATGCGCAAGTTGGCCTCCTGTGGTCGCTCGCTGATATGGCGCTTGCCGGCCAGAACACCCCTTGAATCCTTGGATCGGTAGCGTTTGCGACCGTTCTTGGACATGATGCGTGTGTGCGATACCAACTCACCGCCGCTGGCCTTGTCGCGACGCAGCCAGCGGTAGATGGTCTCGGTGCTGATTTCAAGGAGCTTGAAGCGTTTGAGGATGCCGCTGATTTGCTCAGCGCTGAACTTCCTGCGGATGAGGCTAAAGACCTGAGCGCGCTGAGCGTCGGAGTAGTGAGAGCCGCGACGGCAGCGCCGACGTCGAGCCACGGCGTAACTGTGAGCCTTCTCTGGCCGGTACTGCGCTCGGTGAGTAGTCAGGTTCCGGCGAAGCTCACGAC
Organism: Aquabacterium sp. NJ1; assembly: GCF_000768065.1. NCBI lineage: Bacteria > Pseudomonadati > Pseudomonadota > Betaproteobacteria > Burkholderiales > Sphaerotilaceae > Aquabacterium > Aquabacterium sp. NJ1. The sequence goes on from NZ_JRKM01000003.1 coordinate 870, forward strand.
TGACGGTGCTTGGGTGTTTGCCAATTTGGCGAGCGATCTCGGCTTGAGAGTATTTGGCTACTCTCAAGGCGTTGATGGTGTATCGTTCCTCTTGGGTGAGTTGGTGATACGTCATAGGTGCAACCTCGTTCTTGGTCGGATAAGGTGCAGCTAGTTTCGCCGCTCCCCACCCATTTCAATGAACGTTGCACTTACTAGTTGAATCCGCGGGGCCTAACGCCCAAGGTAAGCGGCACCGGAGCACCGCAGGTGCGCAGGGCACCAACAAAGGCCATGAGAATGCCGAAGGCATGGCCTTTGTTGGTGTCCGCTTGACCGCCCAGTTAGGCTGGGGCGCGCAGGCGAGGGCGTTGATGCCACGGCAACCTGGCTGCGCTCATTGATGCTTGGCCTGTGCATGGCCGCTCCCTTGATTTGATTTCCAGATATTTTGCCTTACGCGGCTGGGCCGTGACCATGCGGATTCCAACCGCGGGCCGCCGTAGGACGGGCAGCCCAAAAGGCGAGTGCATGTGGCACTTTGGCGCTACTGATCGGTGAGCTGGCTGCCGACGGACAGGCGGCCAGATTGAGCCTGAGCATTGCGCTAGGTCGCGGGCCGCATGATCACTCAAGCGCCAAACATGGGCATGGCTTCAACGCCGGAACGGCAAAGAAAGTGGCAATGGCGTGAACCGGTGTTCTCTCGTGGTGGCCGAGATGGCCACTGAAGCATGAGACTTTTAAAGTTGCCGATGGCTCATACATCGAGGACGCCAGGTGGAGCCAAGTCTGGATGCTCCGCGTAAATCGCATCGAGGACTTCGCACGAGAGATTGCCAATTTGTAGGCCGACAGCCCGCTTGAACTGCTCTATTTCAGCCTCAGAAAGACGCGCTTGAGCCTCCCTAAGCGCAAAAGAGAGTTGTGCGATAGCAGCCTCAAGGTGCGTCGCGATTACTTTTGCGTCGTCTCGATTCATGATGGCCTAACGCCCAAGGTAAGCGGCGCCGCAAGGAGCGCAGCGACTGAAGGGTACCAACAAGGGCCAGGACAATGGCGAAGCCATGGCCCATGTTGGCGTCCGCTTGACCGACCAGTTAGGCTTGTGGCTAGGTGCGCGGTGATTCAAGTTCACGGCAACTCCGTTAGGTTTGAATTTTCACAAGAGCTGGGCAAGCTTCCCGATGCTGTCACCGCTTTGCTCCAAAAATGGGTACCCACAAGACTCGCCTGGCGTAAGCAAGGGCTTCGGCTTCTGACGCCGCTACAAACGCGGTGTAGTCACCGTTGTTAAGTAGCTCCGACCAAGAAAATTCAGGGTCCGAGAAAGCCTCGAGCAACTCTTCCTTTAAGGCCGCTATCTGCTTATCTGCCGTCATGCTGCGCAGATACATTGCAATGGCCCGATCTTCGGCCAAACCCAACTCAACGTTAAAGGCCGTTGATAGCGCGTGAGTGATGTTTGGGAAGCGACTTGTCGCCATGTTTGCCGCCTGTTGTATTGGGTGGGCCTAACGCCCAAGGTAAGCGGCACCGGAGCACCGAAGGTGCGGAGGGCACCAACACAGGCCATGAGAATGGCGAAGCCATGGCCTGTGTTGGTGTCCGCTTGACCGCCCAGTTAGGCTGGTGGCAAATGCCAAGGCAGGCGAGAACAAGCAAGCCTTTTGCGCGTTGGTTTTGATGCTTGGCCGTGGCATGGCCTTGCTCCCTTGGTTTGATTTCGGATGATTTTGCCTGATGCGCAAGGACCTCGGCAATGAGGTTTCCACGCGCTGCCCGCCGCAGGACGGGCGGCCCACAAGGCGTTGACCTGTGGCACTTTGGCGCTGCAGGTTTGTGAGCAGGCTGCCGAGAGGACAGACAGCCAGATTGAGACTGTGCGGCGCGCCAGGTGGCGGAACTGGAGGCGTGTAAAGCGCCAAACCTGAAGATGCGAACAGATGCGTGAACGGCAGAGGAAAAGGCCGTGGTGTGCCTCAGTGCTCTCGCGCAAAACATCGATGGCTATTGATGTTCAGGTGGCATGACATGAATGCAGCCTTGCCCAAACGCAGTGCCAAAAAACGAAGGCCTAACGCCCAAGGTAAGCGGCACCGGAGTGCGCAGCACGCAGGGTACCAATACTTGCTGGCAAGTATTGGTGTCCGCTTGACCGCCCAGTTAGGCGGGTGCGCGTAGGAGCGGGCGTTGAGAACACGCCGACCTGTGCACTTGACTTGATGCTTGGCCATTGCATGACCACGCTCCCTTGATTTGATTTCCAGAGATTTTGCCTGATGCTGGTTGGCCGTGGCAGCGCGGTTTCCCTGCGCTGAGCGCCGAAGGACGCGTGGCTAGCTTGGTGATGGCATGCGGAGACATGGCGCGGCACATGATCACCATTGCCTGCCGAAGGACGGGCAACCAATTGCCTATGGCGTGTGGCACTTCGGCGCGACTGTTTGGTGAGTAGGCTGCCGTAGGACAGACAGCCAGATTGAGACTTCGCACTGCGCCACGTGGCGGAACTTGAGGGCAGTGAAGCGCCAAACCTGAAGACGCGAACAGATGCGGGAGCGGCAGAGAGAAAGGCTGTGGCACGCATCAGTGCTCTCGCGCGAAACATCGATGGCTATTGATGTTCACGCGGCATGACATGAAGCAGCCTTGCCAAAATGAAGCCTCAAAAAGTGGGGCCTAACGCCCAAGGTAAGCGGCACCGGAGCACCGAAGGTGCGAAGGGTACCAACAAGGGCCAAGACAATGGCGAAGCCTTGGCCCTTGTTGGTGTCCGCTTGACCGCCCAGTTAGGCGGCGCTCTGGTTTTATAGACGAACGCTTCTTTGCCACTGAATGAACTCTTGTTCGTTGGGATCGTGTCCAAGGTGTTGGAAATACTGAATGCGATCAGCCATACAGAGAGACTCCTCACGCAAGAAGAAATCGGTCGATTGCACTGTCAGGTCAAAGCGTTCACAGAACGATGCGTCTGTGAACCGCTTGTAGTAGGCGTTGACTAGTGCGACGGCGATTTCCTCGCTGTGGCCATACGTCTTCCGTAATTCCTTCGTTGTCCGCTCAAATAACCAGAGCTCGTCTTCGTCGCTAATGGATGGATCAAACTGCATGAGCGGTCCTAAGTCGTGTGTGGCGCCTAACGCCCTAGTTAACCGGCGCCGGAGCGCGAAGCGCGGAGGGCACCAATACAGGCCATGAGAATGCCGAAGGCATGGCCTGTATTGGCGTCCGCGTTGAACGACCAGTTAGGCTGGGGCGCGAAGGCACGGTGGATGAGCACACGTAGCTTGGCTTTGGCTGTTCATTCAGCATAGACATTTGCCGTTTCGTCAATGTAGAACTTAGCGTTGTTCTTGATGCACCAGGCCTCAAGCTCCGTACGCAAGGTTGGCCATAGATCCTTCGCCCACGCAGGAGATTTTCGTTGCCATGCTGCCTCTGTTGGGAGGTATGCAGACAAAACACCCATCGGCAACTCGAGCACGAAGCTACCGCCAGGACCTTTGCAAACGAGTTCCTCTTTCCAGCGAGTCCTGAAAGTAAACGTGTGGCTCATTGTTGTGCGTGTCCCTTGCGCTGGCGGCTATTTGAAGATGGCCTAACGCCCAAGGTAAGCGGCGCCGCAAGGAGCGTAGCGACTGAAGGGCACCAACAAGGGCCAGGACAATGGCGAAGCCATGGCCCTTGTTGGCGTCCGCTTGACCGCCCAGTTAGGCGATGGATTTTGGGTGTGGGTGTTGCACTTCATTGTTGGACTCGCTTTACCTAACGCGTTGATCGGCGCAGACGCACGCGGGTGGATCAAGCTTCTTGCCCGGCCAGGTAAGCGTTCCGATGCCCGCATTTTTTGAGGTGCAGGTCGCCTGACAGCTTGCGCGTCGGTGAGATACGTAGATGGAAGAGGCTCCAAGCGCTATTGCCAGCAAGGCGATCCAGAAAGATGCGGATTTGAACCATTCCATGAGAACCATCTCGTTCACGCGTTTGCTTGTGGCCTAACGCCAAAGTTAACCGGCGCCGTAGCGCGAAGCGCGGAGGGTACCGCTACAGGCCCTGGCCTGTAGTGGCGTCCGCGTTGAACGACCAGTTAGGCTGGGGCGCGCAGGAGAGAGCGTTGAGAACACGCAAACCTGACATGCTTTGATCTTGCTTGGCATTGCCATTGCCGCGCTCCCTTGGATGTTTGTTGTTGCTGCATTTTGCACTGAACCGAATGACTTAGGGCGAGGGCGGCACACCATGGTGGTGACGGCGTCACCGAAGCGATATGGACACGCTGATTTCGAGCGCCAGGCAGTGGTGGCGAAAGCCACGGCTGCGGGCTGTTGTACGTTGGCTTGCCAGCGCACTCAACACCGCACTGGCCGCCGCAGGACGGCCAGCCACAAAGCGATGGCGAGTGGCATTTTGGCGCTACTGAGCGGCCAGCAGGCTGCCGTAGGACAGACAGCCAGATTGAGACTTTGCGCTGCGCCACGTGGCGGAACTTGAGGGCAGTAAAGTGCCAAACCTGAAGACGCGGACAGATGTGGGAGCGGCAGAGAGAAAGGCCGTGGCACGCATCAGTGCTCTCGCGCAAAACACCGATGGCTATTGATGTTCAGGTGGTATGACATAAATGCAGCCTTGCCTAAACGCAGTGCCAAAAACCGAAGGCCTAACGC
>NZ_JRKM01000004.1 GCF_000768065.1 Aquabacterium sp. NJ1
CGCGGATTCAACTAGTAAGTGCAACGTTCATTGAAATGGGTGGGGAGCGGCGAAACTAGCTGCACCTTATCCGACCAAGAACGAGGTTGCACCTATGACGTATCACCAACTCACCCAAGAGGAACGATACACCATCAACGCCTTGAGAGTAGCCAAATACTCTCAAGCCGAGATCGCTCGCCAAATTGGCAAACACCCAAGCACCGTCAGTCGTGAGCTTCGCCGGAACCTGACTACTCACCGAGCGCAGTACCGGCCAGAGAAGGCTCACAGTTACGCCGTGGCTCGACGTCGGCGCTGCCGTCGCGGCTCTCACTACTCCGACGCTCAGCGCGCTCAGGTCTTTAGCCTCATCCGCAGGAAGTTCAGCGCTGAGCAAATCAGCGGCATCCTCAAACGCTTCAAGCTCCTTGAAATCAGCACCGAGACCATCTACCGCTGGCTGCGTCGCGACAAGGCCAGCGGCGGTGAGTTGGTATCGCACACACGCATCATGTCCAAGAACGGTCGCAAACGCTACCGATCCAAGGATTCAAGGGGTGTTCTGGCCGGCAAGCGCCATATCAGCGAGCGACCACAGGAGGCCAACTTGCGCATCGCGATCGGTCACTGGGAAGGCGATACCGTCATCGGCAAAGACCTGCGCCACTGCCTGCTTACTCTGGTCGAGCGCGTCAGTGGCTTTGCCATCGTCATGAAGCTCAAGGCTCGCACCAAAGAAGAAGTCATCTGCGCTGCCAAGGTCGCCATCGCCAAGTACGAGCGTCAATTCAAAACGCTCAGCCTGGACAACGGAACGGAGTTCCACGACTACGCAAAGCTAGAGGAACACTTCAATCTCAAGTGCTACTTCGCCACCCCTTATCATTCCTGGGAGCGTGGCACCAACGAGAACTTCAACGGCCTGCTACGTCAATACGTACCAAAGGGAGTCTGCATGCAACATCTCACTCAAAAGCAGTGCGATCACTTCGCCAGCGAACTCAATAACAGGCCACGCAAACGCCACAATTTCCTGACGCCTTCCGAAGTCTTCTTCGGACGTACTAGCGTTGCACTTGCTGGTTGAATCTGGGCCTTTCGCTACTGAGTGGTTCTTTGGCATGAACTTCGGAATCAATCCGTTTGACATCGCGTTCTACCTGCTTGCGCCGGCAATCGCGGTGTTCACAACGCGTCTCCGTAAACGGTCGCACGTGATCCTTGCTCTAGCGCTTGCATCCTTCAGCGGCTGGGGCCTGGAGTTCGGCGCATCGGCATGGATAGATGCGCAATGGACATCACTGATGAATCACACACCAAATCCATCGGAGCAACTCATTCAGCAGTTCAATGCAGACAGCGCCGACAATGCCGCCCTGTTGCTGTTTGGCCTACCCATCTCATTTGTCTACGCTTCCATTTGCTTCGGTGTAGTTCTGGGAACTTGGCGTGTCTACGTAAGGCAATCTAATGCACAGGCCAAACATTAATGACCGTCGGCAGTTCAGCTTGTTCTCATCCGTCGCGGCATCTGCCATCAGCCTAACTGGGCGGTCAAGCGGACACCAACAAAGGCCATGCCTTCGGCATTCTCATGGCCTTTGTTGGTACCCTTCGCACCTTCGGTGCTCCGGTGCCGCTTACCTTGGGTGTTAGGCCCTTCTTAACAAGCAATCGGCCACGCCTGCAATCTTGTCCATTGCAACTCGAACCGATGCAGCGCTCCGCACCGCTCAAGATGCGTGAACATTGCCGCGGGCCTCAGCTGCTTTCTTTGCCTTGGCAACCTGCGCCAGTAGCCATCGTCGCTATCACGCGAGAACACCGGCTCATGCCATCGCCTCTTTCTCTATCGTTCTGGCGCTGAAGCCATGCTTCACGTTTGGCGCTTGAGTGTCCATGCGTGCAGCAACCGGGCGCAATGCTAAGGCTCAACCTGGCTGTCTGTCCTACGGCAGCCTGCGCACCGCACAGCCGCGCCAAAGTGCCACACGCCATAGGCAATTGGTTGCCTGTCCTTCGGCAGGCAATGGTGATCATGTGCCACGCCATCTCTCCGCAGGCCATCACCAAGTGGGCCGCGCGTCCTCCGGCGCTCAGCGCAGGGAAACCGCGCTGCCACTGCCCACCAGCATCAGGCAAAATCTCTGGAAATCAAATCAAGGGAGCGGCCATGCACAGGCCAAGCATCAGTGCACGCAGCCAGGTTGCCGTGGCCTCAACGCCCTCGCCTGCGCGCACCAGCCTAACTGGTCGTTCAACAGGGACGTCGCTGCTCCGCAGCGCCGCCCGTTAACTTTGGCGTTATGCCCCAGCTTGCTTCATGCATAGAACTTGGCTGTCAGCACCTCATGCGCACCTCAACCTTGCCGGCGCGAAGTCCTGATCATGCATATGGCTGAGCGTCTATTCCCGGCCGTGTCCTTTGCCTTCCATCGCCTCATCGCAGGACTCGCACAGTCACACGACCACGGCCTCTTTCCTGGTACTTCGCGCCGGGCATTGCCTCCGCGATGCAGCGCTGTCGCTAGTGCCTCTCCATGGCCAAGCGCACCAAACGGTCCTGGCTTCGCGCTCACCAGTCTGGCTTCGTTTAAGCTCGCTGGCATAACTGGTCGGCCAAGCGGACGCCAATACAGGCCATGCCTTCGGCATTCTCATGGCCTGTATTGGTGCCCTGCGCACCTTCGGTGCTCCGGCGCCGCTTACCTCTGGCGTTAGGC
>NZ_JRKM01000005.1 GCF_000768065.1 Aquabacterium sp. NJ1
GGCCTAACGCCCAAGGTAAGCGGCGCCGTAAGGAGCGCAGCGACTGAAGGGTACCAACAAGGGCCAGGACAATGGCGAAGCCTTGGCCCTTGTTGGCGTCCGCTTGACCGCCCAGTTAGGCTTGTGGATAGGTGCTGCATGGATCAAGTGCGAAGCTCCCTTTCGCCACCAGCCAAGAGCTTGGGCCTTTTGCGCGCATTTTCAAACGACTGGGCGTCATGTATGGCCTGTGTTTCATGGCTTCAAGCTCTTTGCCAATAGTGCTTCTGACATGAGTAGGCCGCAACCAGGACATTTATCCCAATTCGTCATGATCTCAGTCGCATGAACGCCCCGACCTTCTTTGATTTCCCAACTGTAGCCACATCGTGGGCAGGCGGCGCTTTTGGAAGGCGAGATGCGCTGCCGCAATGAAAGGGCTATGTAGTGCAGCATCCCTGCGCCGGCGCAAGAGACAAGGGCGCGAAGCTTCAGCGCGCTTTCCGTCGTTGGGGAGACGACGTACCAAATGGCAAATACAAGGCCAGATAGCAGCAGCGAGAATAAGAGGGCCCAATTGCGCGCCGATCGATTTCGTCGTGCAAGCGCTTTCTGCTCTTTTACGGAAGCGACAAGCTGATCTGTACTTTGCTGCATGCCAAGCGTGGACTTTGTGAGGGCCTAACGCCCTAGTTAACCGGCGCCGGAGCACGAAGTGCGGAGGGCACCGCGGCAGGCCATGAGAATGCCGAAGGCATGGCCTGCCGTGGCGTCCGCGTTGAACGACCAGTTAGGCTGGTGGCGGATGCTGAGGCAGTTGAACATCCCATTGCGGTAGGTCCCATTTGAGTTCGATCTGTGAGCAGTGATTTGTTTGAGGGGCATTCCGGACTAAGAGATGGCAACTTCTTTGGCTAGGGACTCGTAGAATTTGACGGGCCCCACGACAATCAGCTTCGCCAATTCAGATGCCCTCTCCTTCGAGAGATTTGGCCCATGGCGGATCAGTTCTCGGGTAAGTTCGACGTAGTCCTCGAGACTTGCCTCAGCCTCCTTCAGTCCAAGAAGCTTGAGTGCCATTCTGGCTCGGCGCAACGGATGATTTTTCTTATAGATGTTGGATTTCGCTTCATCGAAATCGACAGCCCCTTTCAGTCCCTGAACCTTGTTGCTGACTTCAGTGGCATACGTGCCAATCATGTGTTCAAACTCGGTCACGTCGTTGGCCGTTTGCATAAGCAAGTCGAATCGGCGCTTCGCAAGCTCCTTCTTTGCATCGTTACGATGGCTCAACTTAGTGAGCAAGTAGGTTGACATACCACCGATGAGCGCGCCGGCAATGGTGCCTATGACTGGAAATCCAATCTTCACTGCGTCAGAAAGTAGCCTGGTCTCTTCTTCTGTCATGATTCCCTTGATTTCCGAGGAATAGCTGCGTCTAGGAATTGCGAAAAGCCTAACGCCCAAGGTAAGCGGCGCCGGAAGGAGCGCAGCGACTGCAGGGTACCAACATGGGCCAAGACAATGGCGAAGCCTTGGCCCATGTTGGCGTCCGCTTGACCGCCCAGTTAGGCGCTGGATTTTGGGCCTTGGTGTTTAAGCTCATGCTTGATGATGCGTAAGACTGCTGTGATTGTCAGCGCAATGCTCAACGCCATTGCTGGGAATAGGCGCTTCGGAAGTTTTGAGGTGGGGTTGTGACTGATAGGTAGACGAACGGCGTGTTGCTTCCGTTAAAAACGCCGTGCACATCACCCGGCGCAAAGCGCACAACATCGCCTTCATGTATCGCAGCCTCACTTGCACCTTCAAGCAGGAGCGTGCCTTGGCCTGACAGCACGATCCACACTTGTTCCGACGTGTCATGTGCATGGCGAGGACTGGTCATTCCACTGGGCACGGTAACCCGCGTGACAGTTGACATTGCGTCCGGTGAGGATTCAGGGAACAGCAACTGTTCTGACTCAACGCCAGAGTTGCGAAGCACCGGTATGTCTTTGTGCTTGATGAGCTGCATGACTCTTGCCTCTTGAGGGCCTAACGCCCAAGGTAAGCGGCACCGGAGCACCGAAGGTGCGGAGGGTACCAACAAGGGCCAAGACAATGGCGAAGCCTTGGCCCCTGTTGGTGTCCGCTTGACCGCCCAGTTAGGCTGGGTGCAGATGCGCAGTGCAGCGAGCGTAGAAAACCTTTCGCTGTATCTATACCCTAGCCTTAGCAAAGACCTATCGTGTTCAGATCAACTCCCCAACGCTCCAGGGATGCCGCCTGCCAAGCCTCCGACAATGGACGTAACCAGGGGGTGAGCCATAAATTCTTTGAACTTTGATTTAGCGGCAAGCTTCTCTTCTGGAGTTGCATTTGACGCGTCAATTTTTGCCAAGATATCCCCAACCGTTAGGTTAGCGATCGATGCACCTTTTCCAGTAGCTACATTCAGTGGAGCGTTCACGTCGCCATGCACGTGTACGGTAGAGCTGTGGCTGGGGTTGTTCGCCTCTACGATCTTGGAGGGATCCCCCCCGATCATGACTCCGACCTTGCCGTGACTAAACTTGCCTCCAATAACGTGGAGGTTGCCTTGCAGCGAACCAATGTGCATCCCGACATCATTGTGGGTTGATTGCACATCTCGAATGGTGGTTGTCTTCTTTTCATCTGACATTGCGATGCTCCTGAATAGTTGAAGGGCTCTACACGCGATAAAAATAGCAGATTCAGAACAGTCGTGCTGATTGAGGCGCATGCGGTGTGTTCAATGGGCCTAACGCCCAAGGTAAGCGGCGCCGCAAGGAGCGCAGCGACTGAAGGGCACCAACAAGGGCCAGGACAATGGCGAAGCCATGGCCCTTGTTGGCGTCCGCTTGACCGCCCAGTTAGGCGACGAGTTTTGGTGGCTGGAATCGCTCTTCATCGTTGAACATGCGGAGCATGAGCTAGTTGCTTCGGCGGGCTTGAAGGCACATTCGCACGCTTGTGAGCAGTAGCCCCCCACTGGAGACCAGGTACACGGCAAGGACTGCTTTGCAATGGCCCGCTTCGACAAGCGACTTCAGTATGCTGGATAGCAAATTCGATCTGCCACTGTTGTGAACTGAAGGGCAATCGCCAGCTACTAGAAATTCCAATGAGTGCTGAGCCAAAGCAAGGCCGCAACCAAGCAAAACTAGAGCAAAGCTGTACTGAAGTGCAGACTTCCTCTGGTCGTTTTTGAGCTTGTATGCACTCCACCAAATGCCTAGCAGACCTAAGAGTATGACGTTGAGCAAGATTGCACCAAACACTCGTGATGCGCTCAGATGGTCAAGTACGGCAGCGTTGCTTACGGCTGCCGCGAGTAGCAAGAAGAGCAAGAATAGCCAGCGCATTTGTGTTGCCTAACGCCCAGGTTAACCGGCGCCGTAGCACGAAGTGCGGAGGGCACCACGGCTGGCCATGAAAATGCCGCAGGCATGGCCAGCTGGGGCGTCCGAGTTGAACCGACAGTTAGGCTGGTGCGCGTAGTGGAAGGTTGGGCTAGCTAGCATGGCCTGAATTTGAACTGGTGTTGCACTTGCTACTTGAAGCTAGGCTGAGGCGCGGAGTGGAAGTGATGTGATTCGCCAATGCCCGGCCAATGTTGGTTTGAGATTCAGGCATTGGTTCGCAACTCTATTGATTGCTCGTTCTTATTCGGTGTTCCTCCATCTTCAGGCGCGTCGTGCATTCTGAATATAATTTTGTAACTTTTTCCGATGCCCACACTTGCTACGGGAATGGAGGCATACATGTATCCGAACTCAGCATTTCGGGTTGGGTGCGGTATTCCGGCATCGTCAATGATGACAAGGCCAGACGCCATTGGAAAGTTCCAGCATTCGTCGCTGACTCTGCAGAGTATTTCGAGGTTCTGACCCGCCGTAACTATTGGTGGGCTGACGATAATAGTTGTCAGCCTTGGAACATCGGGATTATTGGGTGGAGGCTCTATTGGCTTGATATGTGATGCTGAATTTCCGAAGAACTGAGGATGCGCTTGCTTTACAAAAATATCACCAAGGTTGCCGGCCATCCAGTGTGTAAGGGTGTCTAGCCCCTTTCCTTTGAGGAAAAATATGTAGGATATGGCAGCGCTAATTAGGCCGCCAAGAATTGCACCGATCAATGTGTTTATGAAGCTTGCTAGGTCGAAGGTGAGGTTCAGCATTGGTGCATTCTTTCTCGGACGTTCTTGAGGCCTAACGCCCAAGGTAAGCGGCGCCGGAGCCCGATAGGGCGGAGGGCACCAACACAGGCCATGAGAATGCCGAAGGCATGGCCTGTGTTGGCGTCCGCTTGACCGACCAGTTAGGCATGACAGCCGCCGAAGTGCTGCTGGCGTTAGACAAGTTTCACATCCCTGTTGAACAAACAGTTAGGCGGCATGTAGATGCGCGGCCCGTTGAGAGGCGTTGCCACTTGGGTGCTATTGAATATGTGCGTCAAGCATTGAAGCCGGCCTGTAGGTGATTGTACGTAGGCCATCTGAACTGCCCGATAGCATTTTTAGCTCTGCACCTTGTCGCTCCAAAATGATGCTGCCATGGGAGTTTGCTAGCACATAGGTAGCAGGAAGACCTTGGCAGTTGGGCTTGCCGTTGGTCTTTGTGTAGGTAAGTGCCAATTCATCTTGACTGCTGGTTCGTGCCTTTGCCACGTACGTTCCTTCGTTCACCTGTTCACCGCTTATGAACTTGAACGTGCCATCGGCTGTGTAGACGGCATAGATGCGATTGACACAGTCGGGAGCTGCCTGAACTGGTATGTCAATCATGCGCCAGGCTCCGACATAAGTGGGGGCTATTGGGTGGTCGATAGGCGGAAGTGGCTTGCTCGTTGACGCTTGATATATGGTTGCAGTCAATGGTTGAGGCGTGCCGCATGCAGCAAGAAGGACGCACGAAATGACCGGTATGGCAAGTCGCTGACTTTTGTTGATGATAAGCATGTGATGCATTCTTTGGCCTAACGAAATGCTCCGCGGCTGTTCGATGTGGCCTAACGCCCAAGGTAAGCGGCACCGGAGCACCGAAGGTGCGGAGGGTACCAACAAGGGCCAAGACAATGGCGAAGCCTTGGCCCTTGTTGGTGTCCGCTTGACCGCTCAGTTAGGCTGGTGAGCGTAGGAGAGGGCGTTGAGAACACATAGACCTCACGGGTGTTGCAGTTGACACCTAAGTCGAGGATACAGGCTCGCGGCAGATGCACGGTACAGGCAGTGCTCCTGCATGGGATGGCCATGCGGCAGTGATGGATGTTGGAAGGTCAGCTCGTCGCGCTTCATGCCAAGACGCTTCATCACGCGCTCCGACCGCTCATTGCTGAGTGTCGTGAATGAAACCACCTCAGGCAATGACAATTCATTGAAGGCAAACGTCAGTGCAGCGCTGGCCCCCTCCGTTGCTAGCCCTTTGCCCCAGTAGTTTCGCGCGAGCCTCCAGCCAACTTCCACACAAGGTGAAAACGGCAATTCGGCAGTTGGTACATGCAGCCCAATAAAACCGATGAACGCGTTCGATGACCGCTCTTGAGCAGCCCAAAATCCCCAGCCACGCAGATCGATGAGGTCGCTGCAACGCTGCGCCATGTCGTTGCTCTGCTGTTCGTTCAAAGAACTAGGAAAGAAGCGCATTACCTCTTTGTCCGCGTTCATCTGCGCGAAGGCAGGAAAGTCGGATGGGAGCCACTGACGAAGCAACAGCCGTTCTGTCTCGATTACGTAGATCTGCACCATTGGTATTCTTCGGAGGGCCTAACGCCCAAGGTAAGCGGCACCGGAGCACCGAAGGTGCGGAGGGCACCAACAAGGGCCAAGACAATGGCGAAGCCTTGGCCCTTGTTGGTGTCCGCTTGACCGCCCAGTTAGGCTGGGGACAGATGCCAAGGCAGGTGAGAACAAGCAAGCCTTTTGTGCGTTGGTGATGATGCTTGGCCGTGGCATGGCCCTGCTCCCTTGATTTGATTTACGGGGATTTTGCCTGATGCGGCTGGACCTGGGCAATGCGGTTTTTACGCGCTGCCCGCCGTAGGTCGGGCGGCCCACAAGGCGATGGCCTGTGGCACTTTGGCGCTGCTGATCGGTGCGCAGGCTGCCGAAGGACAGACAGCCAGATTGAGACTTTGCAGCGCGCCACGTGGCGGAACTTGAGGGCAGTGAAGCGCCAAACCTGAAGACGCGAACAGATGCGGGTGCGGCAGAGAGAAAGGCCATGGTGTGCATCAGTGTTCTCGCGCAAAACATCGATGGCTATTGATGTTCACGAGGCATCACATGAATGCAGCCTTGCCAACATGCCGCCTCAAAAAGTGGGGCCTAACGCCCAAGGTAAGCGGCGCCGTAAGGAGCGCAGCGACTGAAGGGCACCAACAAGGGCCAGGACAATGGCGAAGCCATGGCCCTTGTTGGCGTCCGCTTGACCGCCCAGTTAGGCGCCGGATTTTGGGTTACGGTGTTGAGCCTCATTGTTGGAGCACAACTGCGGTGTGGGGGCATGAATCATGTTGGACGGGTTGTTGTAAGCCACCGCCACAGCCCCCGACTAAGGCTTGGGAGGATAAGTGCGAGAACGAGCGGTGTGACGGCCCAAGCAATGCCTTGATAGAGCGGAGATGAGAACGATCTTTCCATGAAGAAAAGGAGCCGTTCACGCTTTTCCTTTGACCTGAAATCGCTGTCAGATAGAGTCTGTTCGGACCCATCCCCAGCCACTAGCCACGCCAGGTGCTCGCACCCAGGCACTTTGCTTTTGATGCAGCCATCAATTTGCAAGTCCGTAGCGCAAAGACGGTTTCCTGCACAACTTGTCTCTGCCTCCGCTTGGCACTGGTACTGGTACCTTGCTCGGTGTTGAAACCAGTTGATGCCATGACCAGTCGCACAATCAAGAAACCTTCGTTCTCGCTGGGCACGGTTCAGCTCTTCCCGCACTTGTTGTGCCTCGTGCCAGCCATGCTCAACCTTTGGCCAGAAGTGGAGTGAAACACTTGGTAGCCAAAGGAGGCACAGCAGAAGCCAAGCGCGCTTGAGGTTTATTCTTGCCATTGCACTCTTTGAGCCTAACGCCAGAGGTAAGCGGCGCCGGAGCACCGAAGGTGCGCAGGGCACCAATACAGGCCATGAGAATGCCGAAGGCATGGCCTGTATTGGCGTCCGCTTGGCCGACCAGTTATGCCAGCGAGCTTAAACGAAGCCAGACTGGTGAGCGCGAAGCCAGGACCGTTTGGTGCGCTTGGCCATGGAGAGGCACTAGCGACAGCGCTGCATCGCGGAGGCAATGCCCGGCGCGAAGTACCAGGAAAGAGGCCGTGGTCGTGTGACTGTGCGAGTCCTGCGATGAGGCGATGGAAGGCAAAGGACACGGCCGGGAATAGACGCTCAGCCATATGCATGATCAGGACTTCGCGCCGGCAAGGTTGAGGTGCGCATGAGGTGCTGACAGCCAAGTTCTATGCATGAAGCAAGCTGGGGCATAACGCC
>NZ_JRKM01000006.1 GCF_000768065.1 Aquabacterium sp. NJ1
GGCGTTAGGCCCTCACAAAGTCCACGCTTGGCATGCAGCAAAGTACAGATCAGCTTGTCGCTTCCGTAAAAGAGCAGAAAGCGCTTGCACGACGAAATCGATCGGCGCGCAATTGGGCCCTCTTATTCTCGCTGCTGCTATCTGGCCTTGTATTTGCCATTTGGTACGTCGTCTCCCCAACGACGGAAAGCGCGCTGAAGCTTCGCGCCCTTGTCTCTTGCGCCGGCGCAGGGATGCTGCACTACATAGCCCTTTCATTGCGGCAGCGCATCTCGCCTTCCAAAAGCGCCGCCTGCCCACGATGTGGCTACAGTTGGGAAATCAAAGAAGGTCGGGGCGTTCATGCGACTGAGATCATGACGAATTGGGATAAATGTCCTGGTTGCGGCCTACTCATGTCAGAAGCACTATTGGCAAAGAGCTTGAAGCCATGAAACACAGGCCATACATGACGCCCAGTCGTTTGAAAATGCGCGCAAAAGGCCCAAGCTCTTGGCTGGTGGCGAAAGGGAGCTTCGCACTTGATCCATGCAGCACCTATCCACAAGCCTAACTGGGCGGTCAAGCGGACGCCAACAAGGGCCAAGGCTTCGCCATTGTCCTGGCCCTTGTTGGTACCCTTCAGTCGCTGCGCTCCTTACGGCGCCGCTTACCTTGGGCGTTAGGCCCCCACTTCGATACAGCACACGCTCATGAAAAAGGCACTTTTCATATGTGCAGCACTTATTTGTTCCGCGACTGTACCGACCCTGCTTTTTGTCGGCAATACAGGGCACGTGAAGACTCAAAACGTTCTGTCAGCAGCGACTGGTCCACTAAAGTTCATCGCACGGTATAAGGGCAATTCGGCTCGCATTGAAGTGCTAACCCAACAGCGCAGGCTCACGTTCCTTTGCCCGGTTAACACGCGCGCATTTCCCTGCAACGATCCCAAGAGCGCGTTCAGCCTTGTCTCTTCTGGACCGGGTACAGTTCGCTACTACAAGTACGATCTCGCCACGCCTGATGCAGGCCAAGGTGTTATCGACTCACTTCAAATTGGCGCCGCCCTCTACAAGTTTTCTGAACAGTGAGGTCATCTTGTTCTCAAGGCCCTCTCCTACGGTCACCAGCCTAACTGGGCGGTCAAGCGGACACCAACAAGGGCCAAGGCTTCGCCATTGTCTTGGCCCTTGTTGGTGCCCTCCGCACCTGCGGTGCTCCGGTGCCGCTTACCTTGGGCGTTAGGCCTCATCACACAATGCATGTGCTTTTCGTTCGACCACTGAATACCGCCCTACCCCTTAAGGCGGCTGCATCGCTTGTGTCTCAAGGCCTGCTGCTTGATGAACCATCAGAACGTGACAGCGCTAACTACGAAGGCGGCACGTACTATCGCTGCTCAAGCGCGCAGCTCAGCACCGACGTCTGCCTCTCTGACGGTTCAGTGCTTCCTGAGTATCCGTTCTGGCTTTTTATCAAGGTAAATGATCGAGCAAATACAAGTCTGCAACTCCTCGCGGAGCGTCTCGTGAGTGGCGGCTTTGCTGTTTTTGCTCCAGCGGAGGGGTGGACAAAGAAGGGATGGATCCCCACTGGGCAGGCTTATGTTGCTTAGCTGCCGGTCAACCTGCAACTGCACCACCGTGGCTACGTGCCCCAGCCTAACTGGTCGGTCAAGCGGACGCCAACAAGGGCCATGGCTTCGCCATTGTCCTGGCCCTTGTTGGTACCCTTCAGTCGCTGCGCTCCTTCCGGCGCCGCTTACCTTGGGCGTTAGGCCCCACTTTTTGAGGCCGCATTTTGGCAAGGCTGCTTCATGTCGTGCCACGTGAAAATCAATAGCCATCGGTGTTTCGCGCGAGAGCACTGATGCATGCCACGGCCTTTCTCTCTGTCGCCCAAGCATCTCCTCGCTGCTTCAAGTTTGGCGCTTTAGGTTCGTCCAGCATGGCCACGAGGTGCTTGGCAACGCCTCAATCTGGCTGTCTGTCCTACGGCAGCCCGCTGGCCAGTCAGCTGCGCCAAAGTGCCACACGCCATCGGCAATTGGTTGCCTGTTCTTCGGCAGGCAATGGTGATCATGTGCCACGCCATCTCTCCGCATGCCGTCACCCAGCTGGCCGCGCGTCCTTCGGCGCTCAGCGCAGGGAAACCGCACTGCCACGGCCCACCAGCATCAGGCAAAATCTCTGAAAATCAAATCAAGGGAGCGGCCATGCAAAGGCCCAGCATCAATGCACGCAGTTGGGTCGTCGTGTTCTCAACACCCTCTCCTGCGCTCACCAGCCTAACTGGGCGTTCAACAGGGACGTCGCTGCTCCGCAGCG
>NZ_JRKM01000007.1 GCF_000768065.1 Aquabacterium sp. NJ1
TGGCCCTTGTTGGTACCCTTCAGTCGCTGCGCTCCTTCCGGCGCCGCTTACCTTGGGCGTTAGGCCCCACTTTTTGAGGCCGCATTTTGGCAAGGCTGCTTCATGTCGTGCCACGTGAAAATCAATAGCCATCGGTGTTTCGCGCGAGAGCACTGATGCATGCCACGGCCTTTCTCTCTGTCGCCCAAGCATCTCCTCGCTGCTTCAAGTTTGGCGCTTTAGGTTCGTCCAGCATGGCCACGAGGTGCTTGGCAACGCCTCAATCTGGCTGTCTGTCCTACGGCAGCCCGCTGGCCAGTCAGCTGCGCCAAAGTGCCACACGCCATCGGCAATTGGTTGCCTGTTCTTCGGCAGGCAATGGTGATCATGTGCCACGCCATCTCTCCGCATGCCGTCACCCAGCTGGCCGCGCGTCCTTCGGCGCTCAGCGCAGGGAAACCGCACTGCCACGGCCCACCAGCATCAGGCAAAATCTCTGAAAATCAAATCAAGGGAGCGGCCATGCAAAGGCCCAGCATCAATGCACGCAGTTGGGTCGTCGTGTTCTCAACACCCTCTCCTGCGCTCACCAGCCTAACTGGGCGTTCAACAGGGACGTCGCTGCTCCGCAGCGCCGCCCGTTAACTTTGGCGTTAGGCCACTCTTAACAAGCACTCGGCCATGCCTCCAAGCTTGTCCGTTGAAGCTCGTGCCGATGACGTGCTCCGCAGCGCTCAACATGCGGGAACATCGCATCAGGCCTCGGTTGCTTTCTCTGCCATAGCGCCACACAGCAATAGTCATCGCCACTACCGCGCGAGAACACCGGTTCATGCCATCGCCTCTTTCTTTGCCGTTCTGGCGTTGAAGCCATGCTTCATGTTTGGAGCTTGAGTTGCCATGCGGCTCGCAACCAGGCGCGATGGTCAGGCTCAATCTGGCCGTCTGTCCTTCGGCAGCCAGCCCCCCGATCAGCAGCGCCAAAGTGCCACGCACCATCGCCTGGTGGGCCGCCCGTCCTGAGGCGGCCAGCGCGGAGAAACCTCATGGCACCAGCCATCAAGCATCAGGCAGAATCTCTGGAAATCAAATCAAGGGAGCAAGGCCATGCCACGGCCAAGCATCATCACCAACGCACAGAAGGCTTGCTTGTTCTCGCCCGCCTTGGCATCTGTCCCCAGCCTAACTGGGCGGTCAAGCGGACACCAACAAGGGCCAAGGCTTCGCCATTGTCTTGGCCCTTGTTGGTGCCCTCCGCACCTGCGGTGCTCCGGTGCCGCTTACCTTGGGCGTTAGGCCATCCTTAAGCTGCATCCAGAGTGTTTTCATGTCGTCCATACACAGCGCCGCACCTCGCTCAATCTTCATGGCCGACGTCCTGCGAGACGGCGGCTCCTATTTCCTAATCTACGATCTCAAAAACGGGGAACGAGCCAGCCTACGCTTGCCTGTTGTTAGGGCAACTGATTTATGTTCGATCTCCTGGGGCAACCCCATGCTTTCATCTGCCACAGGTCAAGAAGTTCTTACCTGGCCACAAGCAATAGAACTTGCCAAAGTACTCTGGCCTCTCTTGAATGAATCGATCGTCGAGGGCGGAGCAGACCGAGCAAGAGAGTGCCTTCAGATCGTACTCAATGAAGGCCGCAAGCCAGGTTCGCCAAATCCAAACTAAGGCTCGAACACATCTTCGGTAAGGTCATCTTGTTATCTACGCCCTCTACTACGCGCCCCAGCCTAACTGGGCGGTCAAGCGGACACCAACAAGGGCCAAGGCTTCGCCATTGTCTTGGCCCTTGTTGCTACCCTGCGCACCTTCGGTGCTCCGGTGCCGCTTACCTTGGGCGTTAGGCTCTCGTTAATCGTCCAATAAATGCAAGTACCAGGCTAAAGAGTGACTCGCCGCATTGAACTGAAATCGATATCCGCCGGAGTACTTGGCGCGTTCGTTTCGCGAAACAACGACTTCGATGGCTACTGGGCGATAGGTTTGCTTTATCGGTTCGCGCAGAGCCAAGGAGTACAGGGCTTCACCTTCGAAATATTTCGTGAACAAACGCGCAGTGAGAAGCTAATTGAAGCTGTAAGTGCCAAATACAGGGAGATGCTTCTGCGTCTTTTAGAGAGTAGAGGTATCTCCCAGCGCTGGCTGCAATCTGCTACGTTAAGCATTGAATTTGAGCACCAGAACACACCTCGCGCCTTTCTGCACATTCTTGAACGCCCGTTTCTGGCTTCAATCACAATCAATTGCGATCTAGGAAGGAGCTACACCGTTACACAACTCGGAGCATGTTGGCCACATGACCCTAAGCGTGAAACTCGTAGCAACCGGCAAGTACCCGATCGGTAAGCTGTCAATGCCCCCAATATGCCAAACTTGACTTCGCGCTTTGCCTCAACCTTCCACTTCGCGCCCCAGCCTAACTGGTCGGTCAAGCGGACGCCAACAAGGGCCATGGCTTCGCCATTGTCCTGGCCCTTGTTGGTCCCCTTCAGTCGCTGCGCTCCTTACGGCGCCGCTTACCTTGGGCGTTAGGCCTCACGATGAAACACGCGCTCAAACTACTACTGCCAGTCTTGCTGGCTCTGCAATCCATGGCTGCTAATGCTGGAAATTTCTTCCCCCCTGATTACAAGCAGTTCCCGTTTAAAGAAGGGGACCTTCTTGCTAGCAAACGCAGCGATGGAAAGTACGCTGTCAACAAAATCCTCAAAATCGACAAGGTGGTTTTAAAAGCTGGCGAATCGATCAACATACAGGGCAAGAAATTTGTCGTACCAGAAGAGGACTATCTTTTAATCGTCAGTGCAGCTTATGGTGAGTCAGAGTTCGATACGCTTGAGCAAGCTCGACACGCAGCAGCAAGCGGGCATTGGAAAGTTCAAATTGGGCATGCACCCAACCGCGCACCCGGCGCAGCTGCAGGGCAGACCTACATTGGGTCAGCACCTGTCGCTGAATGGGAACTCGCAGGCTATCGCCAATGGAAAAGCGCGTTCACTAAAGGAGAGGCCGGTGTCTTTTAAAGAGCAATGCACTGTTTCAAATAACAAGTGCAACATCAATTCGAATTCAGTCCATGCTAGCTAGCCCAACCTTCCTCTACGCGCCCCAGCCTAACTGGTCGTTCAACGCGGACGCCAACACAGGCCATGCCTTCGGCATTCTCATGGCCTGTGTCGGTACCCTCCGCACTTCGTGCTCCGGCGCCGGTTAACTTGGGCGTTAGGCGCTTCCCGCCCACAGGACACAGATGATCCGAACTAAACCGACCTTTCTCATTGCCCTGCTCGGCACACAGCTGATGAGTGCGGCACATGCCGGGCCTATGTGTAAATTCAGGCAAGAGCCAACCTCAGCCGTTGTGTTCACCGTCAACGGCCAACCGATTCGGCAAAATTTCATCTCCGTCATAGCTGGCTTTTATCGCAACGGCAACTCGGAGGGAATGGCCATTGAAAAGGAGCTTTTCAAGCAAGCAGCCATTTCCGAGCACCTTGACCAGGGCGCAGACTTCAAGCAAAAGCAGTCAGAAGCACTGACTCAACTTCAAGAAGTGATGGGCTCAAAATACTCCGACTTTTCGTGCACGGTACTCAACGAACTTGCAAGCGTTCATGCCCTCCTATCCCTGTACGTCGCCAAGCATCTATCCGAGCAAGCAAAGCCATCATCGGAAAGCGTAGAGTCGTTCTATCGTACCTATCAGGAGCAATACAAGGGAACGGACGAGCAGGAAGCTAAGAAGCGTATTCAAACCCATCTGTGGGAGCAAGCCATGGGCAAGCTCTACCAAGAAGAACTAATGCGCTTGCACAATCAAGCGCAGGTGCGCCGGGTTTCGAATTGAGCCAGCAAGGTTTTAGCGCTACGCAAAAAGCGCCTAACTGGGCGGTCAAGCGGACGCCAACAAGGGCCATGGCTTCGCCATTGTCCTGGCCCTTGTTGGTACCCTTCAGTCGCTGCGCTCCTTCCGGCGCCGCTTACCTTGGGCGTTAGGCCCCACTTTTTGAGGCTGCATTTTGGCAAGGCTGCTTCATGTCATGCCACGTGAACATCAATATTCATCGATGTTTCGCGCGAGAGCACTGATGCATGCCACGGCCTTTCTCTCTGCCGCTCTCGCATCTGTTCGCATCTTCAGGTTTGGCGCTTCACTGCCCTCAAGTTCCGCCACGTGGCGCAGTGCGAAGTCTCAATCTGGCTGTCTGTCCTACGGCAGCCTGCTCACCGCACAGCCGCGCCAAAGTGCCACACGCCATAGGCAACTGGTTGCCTGTCCTTCGGCAGGCAATGGTGATCATGTGCCGCGCCATCTCTCCGCATGCCATCACCAAGTGGGCCGCGCGTCCTTCGGCGCTCAGCGCAGGGCAACCGGGCTGCCACGCCCCACCGGCATCAGGCAAAATCTCTGGAAATCAAATCAAGGGAGCGTGGTCATGCAATGGCCAAGCATCAAGTCAAGTGCACAGTTCGGCGTGTTCTCAACGCCCTCTCCTACGCGCACCCGCCTAACTGGGCGGTCAAGCGGACACCAACAAGGGCCAAGGCTTCGCCATTGTCTTGGCCCTTGTTGGTGCCCTCCGCACCTTCGGTGCTCCGGTGCCGCTTACCTTGGGCGTTAGGCCCCACTTTTTGAGGCTGCATTTTGGCAAGGCTGCTTCATGCCGTGCCACGTGAAAATCAATAGCCATCGATGTTTCTCGCGAGAGCACTGATGCATGCCACGGCCTTTCTCTCTGCCGCTCTCGCATCTGTTCGCGTCTTCAGGTTTGGCGCTTCACTGCCCTCAAGTTCCGCCACGTGGCGCAGTGCGAAATCTCAATCTGGCTGTCTGTCCTACGGCAGCCTGCTCGCCAAACAGCCGCGCCAAAGTGCCACACGCCATAGGCAATTGGTTGCCCGTCCTTCGGCAGGCAATGGTGATCATGTGCCAAGCCATCTCTCCGCATGCCATCGCCAAGTGGGCCGCGCGTCCTTCGGCGCTCAGCGCAGGGAAACTGCGCTGCCACGGCCCACCAGCATCAGGCAAAATCTCTGGAAATCAAATCAAGGGAGCGGCCATGCACAGGCCAAGCATCAATAAGCGCAGCCAGGTTCTCGTGACCTCCACGCCCTCGCCTACGCTCACCAGCCTAACTGAGCGGTCAAGCGGACACCAACAAGGGCCAAGGCTTCGCCATTGTCTTGGCCCTTGTTGGTGCCCTCCGCACCTTCGGTGCTCCGGTGCCGCTTACCTTGGGCGTTAGGCAACTCAATGAGCGCCACATCTGGAGTTTTCACCGTCGTATTCATAGGTCTACTTGGAGCGCCAATCGCTGCCCCATCTCTCGCGTGGAGCGTCACCAAGCTTCCCAAAGAAAGCCAGGGCTGGATCTACTGGACGCTTGCATCCATGGTCACATTGATTTTGGCAATCTCAGCGCTGGGCATTTCGTCTCCCAATACAAAAGCGAATGCAATCGCAATCATTTCAGCACTTTGGGCAACGCTTGTACTGCTCCTGTCGGCCTATCGCTTGAAATCCAGACTCATTGGCTACCCTTTGGGGTCATTTGCAATATTGCTCTTGCTCATCTGTGCGTTCATGGGCACGCTAGGCGGGCTTGCTACTGCTTTCATGGTTGGCGACCGGGTACCCGTCCTCTCTGTGAACAACGGTACCGGCCGAGCCTGCTACGTCACCTCTTATGGCAATGTCACCACCGACTTTGGCGGCTACAACGTCACAATTGCACAGCAACTTGCGTATGCGCCGTTTCTAGAAGCAGTAATCGTGCGCAAGCAGTATGAAAAGCCCAAACAAAAGCCAGAGGAGCTATGCGAGGCCGCCTTTTAACTCACTCGCAATGCCCCCGGGCAAAGTCGCCTAACTGGGCGCTCAAGCGGACGCCAACAGGGGCCATGGCTTCGCCATTGTCCTGGCCCTTGTTGGTACCCTTCAGTCGCTGCGCTCCTTGCGGCGCCGCTTACCTTGGGCGTTAGGCCACACCAAACAACCGGCATAGTTATGCGCTAGGCCTTCACAAATCGGGAGAACAGATGAACTTCGAACAATCCATAAAGACGTGCTTTTCTAAGTACGCCACATTTTCCGGAACCGCCTCGCGATCCGAGTACTGGTGGTTCTTTTTGTTTTTGGTCATTGCGGGAATTGCGACTTCCGTGATTGATCACAAACTCAACTTATTGTTCACGCTGGCAACCTTGCTTCCCTCCATCGCTGCAGCAACTCGGCGTCTTCATGACACCCACAGGAGCGGATGGTGGCAATTGATTGTTCTTGTCCCTGTCCTCGGATTCATTGTGCTTGTCGTGTTTCTTGCCCAAAAAGGGCAATCAGGCGACTAATCGATTCGGCGGGCTGCGCGTAGAGGCCATATTGCCCAGATCCATGTGCATTGGGCAAGATCGCTGGAAATCAAATCAAGGGGAGCGGCCATGCAAAGGCCAAGCATCAATGCAAGCAGCCAGGTTCTTGCGGCCTCAACGCCCTCTCCTACGCTCCCCAGCCTGAATTCACATAACAAGTGCAACACCCCTTACGGACGTCCATACATCGCCTCCGGGGTCTTAAAGCCATAACGTTCACGCGGCCGTGTGTTGAGTTCCCGCGCAATCCAATCGCATTTTGCCTGCGTCACGTTCTTCATGCAGCTGCCCTTTGGAAGGTACTGCCGAATCAGGCCATTGGTGTTCTCGTTCGTGCCGCGCTCCCATGAATGGTATGGCGTGGCGAAGTAGCAGGCCACGCCAAACTCCTTCTCGATCTCTTCGTAGTCATGGAACTCCGTTCCGTTGTCAAAGGTGATCGTTTTCATCCTGGCTCCGTACTTCTTGAGCACCGCCCTCAAGGCTTTGTTGGTCTCTTTCGTGTTGCGCGCTTCGAGCTTCCTGATCACCGTCAGCCCTGTCGCGCGCTCCACCAAAGTCAAGATGCTGTGTCGCAGGTCTTTGCCCACAACCGTGTCGCCCTCCCAGTGCCCCACTTCCTGGCGAAGCTCCACTTCCGGTGGTCGCACCGTGATGTGCTTCTTGCCCCTCAGGATCCCGCGCCAGTCGTGCTTTCCGTAGCGTTTGCGCCTGAGCTTCATCTTTAGCCTCAGGTGCTTCCACAACCCACCGCCGGCTTGCTTGTCTCGCAAAAGGTAGCGGTAAATGCTTTCGTGGCTCATGTCCAGCAAGCCTTGTGGCCTGAGCGTGCCCACGATCTGCTTGGGGCTCCACTTCTTGCGCAGATAGCGCCTGACCAGCGCGTACTGTTCGGGCTTGAACTTGGGCCCTCGCCTGCTTCTTCGTCGCCGCGCTCGCGCATACCGATCCGCCTTGCATGGTCGGTACGCGCCATCATGCGTCGTGGCGTTCCTGCTGACCTCCCGCGATATCGTGCTCGCTGAGCGCCCCAACTCCTGCGCGATGGCGCGCAGACTCCAGTTCGCTTTCAAGTACGCGGAAATCAGGTATCTTTCTTCTCGGGCGAGTTGTCTGTAATGCGTCATGGTGTCGCCCCCCTTCTTGCCGGAATACGGGGCTCCATCACTTTGCCTTCAACTCGCCTACCTTTTTCTTGTGGTGTTGCACTTACTATTTGAATCCACG
>NZ_JRKM01000008.1 GCF_000768065.1 Aquabacterium sp. NJ1
GGCGTGGCGAAGTAGCAGGCCACGCCAAACTCCTTCTCGATCTCTTCGTAGTCATGGAACTCCGTTCCGTTGTCAAAGGTGATCGTTTTCATCCTGGCTCCGTACTTCTTGAGCACCGCCCTCAAGGCTTTGTTGGTCTCTTTCGTGTTGCGCGCTTCGAGCTTCCTGATCACCGTCAGCCCTGTCGCGCGCTCCACCAAAGTCAAGATGCTGTGTCGCAGGTCTTTGCCCACAACCGTGTCGCCCTCCCAGTGCCCCACTTCCTGGCGAAGCTCCACTTCCGGTGGTCGCACCGTGATGTGCTTCTTGCCCCTCAGGATCCCGCGCCAGTCGTGCTTTCCGTAGCGTTTGCGCCTGAGCTTCATCTTTAGCCTCAGGTGCTTCCACAACCCACCGCCGGCTTGCTTGTCTCGCAAAAGGTAGCG
Organism: Aquabacterium sp. NJ1; assembly: GCF_000768065.1. Taxonomy (NCBI): domain Bacteria; kingdom Pseudomonadati; phylum Pseudomonadota; class Betaproteobacteria; order Burkholderiales; family Sphaerotilaceae; genus Aquabacterium; species Aquabacterium sp. NJ1. Next base: position 426 of record NZ_JRKM01000008.1, read on the forward strand.
GTAAATGCTTTCGTGGCTCATGTCCAGCAAGCCTTGTGGCCTGAGCGTGCCCACGATCTGCTTGGGGCTCCACTTCTTGCGCAGATAGCGCCTGACCAGCGCGTACTGTTCGGGCTTGAACTTGGGCCCTCGCCTGCTTCTTCGTCGCCGCGCTCGCGCATACCGATCCGCCTTGCATGGTCGGTACGCGCCATCATGCGTCGTGGCGTTCCTGCTGACCTCCCGCGATATCGTGCTCGCTGAGCGCCCCAACTCCTGCGCGATGGCGCGCAGACTCCAGTTCGCTTTCAAGTACGCGGAAATCAGGTATCTTTCTTCTCGGGCGAGTTGTCTGTAATGCGTCATGGTGTCGCCCCCCTTCTTGCCGGAATACGGGGCTCCATCACTTTGCCTTCAACTCGCCTACCTTTTTCTTGTGGTGTTGCACTTACTATTTGAATCCACGCAGCCTAACTGGGCGGTCAAGCGGACACCAACAAGGGCCAAGGCTTCGCCATTGTCTTGGCCCTTGTTGGTGCCCTGCGCACCTTCGGTGCTTCGGTGCCGCTTACCTTGGGCGTTAGGCCTCTCATGGAAACGAGCGTGATAGATCGAAGGGCAAGGAATAGCACGGCTGAATTGCTACGGCAGTTCGCATCGGGGCGCATCACGAACTTCGAGTTGGAGAATCGTTGGCCCAGTTCCAAAGATCCGGCGATCCACGGGCTAAACAGCACGATCTGGTGCTTCTATGACGACTTCAAAGAACACAGCCTTCAAGGCCCATTCGCGCTAGCTCCAGCAATGAGGCACATCATCGCTCGCTGGATCGTCTTCCTACACACCAATGAGCCTTACCAATGGCCGAACATCGCCTACCCTGGCGTTCGGCCACTTCGCCGGAGCTGGGTCACGCGCCGCCTTGGCCTCCTCAATCTGGTCACACGCAAAGAGCAACGCTTTATCAAGGCCGGCTTATTCGAGGTTTGGCCGTTCATCAACGCCCAGTCGTTTGAAAATGCACGCAGGAGGCCTAAGCTCTTGGCGGGTAGCGCAAGGGAGCTTGGCACTTGATCCATCCAGCACCTATCCACAAGCCTAACTGGGCGGTCAAGCGGACACCAACAAGGGCCAAGGCTTCGCCATTGTCTTGGCCCTTGTTGGTGCCCTCCGCACCTTCGGTGCTCCGGTGCCGCTTACCTTGGGCGTTAGGCGCCTCAGTTCTCGACCATTGCAGAGCGCAAACCGAGATGCTCAACGAACGGGTCAAAATCCCTGTCGCTGTACAACAGAGCAAAATCGTCCTCTATGCAGCGGGTGGCAATGATCGTGTCAATGGTCTTTCTGATCGTCACACCATGCGCCCTCAAGGCTCGGTAATTTCGAGCGGCCTGCAGTGCGATCTCTTCGCCCCCAAGGGTAATGACATCCAGTGCTGTGAGCAGTCTTCTGGCCTTGTTGAAGTCCTTCTCGCTACCGAATCCTTGGAGCACTTCAGCCAAGATAAGGTCGCCAACAGCCAAGGGCTCGCCGCCCAGCAGAACATCCAATCGCTCGGTCTGCGGCGTCGTCACACCCCGGAAGAAATCGATCCAGACGCTAGAGTCCACAACAATCACTTGTCGGACCTCATCGCGTTCAGATCACCTTCCCATTGCAACTTGCCCTTGAGCCGCCGGATCTCCTCCTGCTGCCGCAACCTCAACAATGTGCGCAAGCCGAGTTCGACCGCCTCTTTCTTGGTTTTCAACCCAGTCAGACGGAGAGCATCGCTCATCAACTTGTCGTCAATCTCAATGTTTGTGCGCATAATGTGTACCGCAAATCAATTTCATACACACTTTAGCGCTTTACGCGGCCTCAGGCAAGCACCTTTCACCGCTCCGGCGCCTAACTGGGCGGTCAAGCGGACGCCAACAAGGGCCATGGCTTCGCCATTGTCCTGGCCCTTGTTGGTGCCCTTCAGTCGCTGCGCTCCTTTCGGCGCCGCTTACCTTGGGCGTTAGGCACCACAGAAAGCGCGTATGCCACACGACCTCAGCATCAAACCAATTGCTTTCGTGAGCGCTGCAAGAACGTCGCCAGAGGATGATTTTTGGGGCGATTCAACGGCCGACATCACGCTCGTTGACTCACTTGATGAAGAGGCGCTTGTTGGCATCGAAGCGTTCTCTCATGTTGAGGTACTTTTCATCTTTCACCGCGTAGAGCAAACCAATGTAACCACGGGGGCACGTCACCCCCGTGGCAACTCGGTATGGCCTGAAGTCGGCATATTTGCTCAGCGCGGCAAGAACCGTCCAAACAGGATCGGCAGCACAATCTGCCGCGTCGTACGGGTGCAGGGCCGAACACTAACTGTGGCCGAACTTGACGCGATAGACGGAACTCCGGTTGTCGACATCAAGCCAGTGATGAGGGAATTTTTACCAAGACAAGAAGTAACTCAACCACCGTGGGCCACCGAACTCATGGAGCACTATTGGTCCATGGGGAGTGGTAAGAAAAATGGCGCCTAACTGGGCGGTCAAGCGGACGCCAACAAGGGCCATGGCTTCGCCATTGTCCTGGCCCTTGTTGGTACCCTTCAGTCGCTGCGCTCCTTACGGCGCCGCTTACCTTGGGCGTTAGGCCCCGCATAACAAAGGGAGAGTGAGATGAAGCGACTGTCCAGTTCACTCATCATGGTGTGCCTGATGGGAGCATCTTTTCCGGCGCCTGCCGTTCAAGATCCTCAAGCGTCTGCAGCGCAACTTGACTCGCGTCTTGCAGAAGTTCGAGCCGAGATTGCAAAGGTCAATACCCAACTAGTCAGCACTCGCCTCAGGCCCAGCGAAAAGAAAATGCTGCGCGATAAGCAACGTAGCTTAGTCAGCGAGCAGCATGCGCTAACAGAAGCCAAGTCACGTAACGCACGATTGCAAGAAAACCAACTGGTTCGCTATGCAGGCGACGGCGCCAAGAACAGTGAAGGCGATCGGGTGGACAGATTGTTTGAGAAATAGGCACAAAGCCATGTCTTCGTACCATAGCGCAGGTTCAACAATGAAGCGCAACACTCAAACCCAAAATCCGTCGCCTAACTGGGCGGTCAAGCGGACGCCAACAAGGGCCATGGCTTCGCCATTGTCCTGGCCCTTGTTGGTACCCTTCAGTCGCTACGCTCCTTCCGGCGCCGCTTACCTTGGGCGTTAGGCCCTTGTCAAACTTACACCGCTCTTCTTCCCACCAAGCATGAGCTCAGCGTTTATCTCCCCAACAGGATCGCATCTTGTGTCGAACGGCAGATTCGATAGTCTTCTTGAGTGGGCCGGAATTGTTTGCTCGGAAATCGCCCGTTCTGATGCTGAGCAAGGCTTTGCTGCTCAATTGAGGGCCGCACATCAATGCATGCATCCGGGCTACGACCTAGATTGGGAAGAGGACTTCCCAGATCCTGCAGCTCGCCAGTTCTATGCCAAGGCATTTGCAGAAGTCGCGAAACGCATCACCTCAGGTTTGCTCAGCCATCCAGGTACTCCAGAGCAACGATGTGAGGCCTCGTCGGACGCTACTGCCGTGGCCAATCTCCTAAGTTAATCTTTTGCAAACACACTGAAGCTAAATGCTGGAACCAGCTCCAACATGAACGCATCCACCGTCCACTCCGCGCCCCAGCCTGAATTCACATAACAAGTGCAACACCCCTTACGGACGTCCATACATCGCCTCCGGGGTCTTAAAGCCATAACGTTCACGCGGCCGTGTGT
>NZ_JRKM01000009.1 GCF_000768065.1 Aquabacterium sp. NJ1
AACTCAACACACGGCCGCGTGAACGTTATGGCTTTAAGACCCCGGAGGCGATGTATGGACGTCCGTAAGGGGTGTTGCACTTGTTATGTGAATTCAGGCCAATGAGACTGCTAGGCATTGGCAAGTACCTTGACCATGATTTTCTGACGCCCTTCAGAAGTTGCTGCATCCCATGCGTCAAACAGTCCAAAAGCGTAAAGCCTTTCGTTCATCGTCTGAGAATGAACTCCGTCTAGTGCTTGAACTTTGAAGGATTGCCAAGCTTGCATAAGCGCATTGACGCTATTTGCATCATTGACCCATACGTTTCCAAGCCACTTGTCGACAAGAAATCGAAGCTGCTCAATGTTGTCTGCGGAGCGCTTCCACTCGTCGATCCAATGCGTCAGATCGGTTTGGAGATCTGGGTGCTTGGAAGAAAGCAGAGATGGCAGATCGTCGATGATCATCGGTGTTTCGTCTCAGTGGCCTAACGCCTAAGGTAAGCGGCACCGGAGCACCGAAGGTGCGGAGGGCACCAACACAGGCCATGAGAATGGCGAAGCCATGGCCTGTGTTGGTGTCCGCTTGACCGCCCAGTTAGGCTGGTGAGCGTAGGAGAGGGCGTTGAGAACACATAGACCTCACGGGTGTTGCAATTGACACTTAAATCGAGGATACGGGCTTGCGGCAGATGCACGGTACAGGCAGTGCTCCTGCATAGGGTGGCCATGCGGCAGTGATGGATGTTGGAAGGTCAGCTCATCGCGCTTCATGCCAAGACGCTTCATCACGCGCTCCGACCGCTCATTGCTGATTGTCGTAAATGAAACCACCTCAGGCAATGACAATTCATTGAAGGCAAACGTCAGTGCAGCGCTGGCCCCCTCTGTTGCTAGCCCTTTGCCCCAGTAGTTTCGCGCGAGCCTCCAGCCAACTTCCACGCACGGTGAAAACGGCAACTCGGCAGTTGGTACATGCAACCCAATGAAACCGATGAACGCGTCCGATGACCGCTCTTGAGCAGCCCAAAATCCCCAGCCACGCAGATCAATGAGGTCGCTGCAACGCTGCGCCATGTCGTTGCTCTGCTGTTCGTTCAAAGAACTAGGAAAGAAGCGCATTACCTCTTTGTCCGCGTTCATCTGTGCGAAGGCAGGAAAGTCGGAGGAGCGCCACTGACGAAGCAACAGCCGTTCTGTCTCGATTTCGTAGATCTGCGCCATTGGTATTCTTCGGAGGGCCTAACGCCAAAGTTAACCGGCGCCGTAGCGCGAAGCGCGGAGGGCACCGCTACAGGCCCTGGCCTGTAGTGGCGTCCGCGTTGAACGACCAGTTAGGCTGGGGCGCGCAGGAGAGGGCGTTGAGAACACGCCAACCTGACATGCTTTGATATTACTTGGCATTGCTATTGCCGCGCTCCCTTGGCTGTTTGTTGTTCCTGCATTTTGCACTGAACCGAATGACTTAGGGCGAGGGCGGCACACCATGGTGGTGACGGCTTCGCCGAAGCGATATGGACGCGCTGATTTCGAGCGCCAGGCAGTGGTGGCGAAAGCCACGGCTGCGGGCTGCTGTGCGTTGGCTTGCCAGCGCACCTAACACCGCACTGGCCGCCTCAGGACGGTCAGCCACAAAGCGATGGCGAATGGCACTTTGGCGCTACTGAGCGGCCAGCAGGCTGCCGTAGGACAGACAGCCAGATTGAGACTTTGCGTTGCGCCACGTGGCGGAACTTGAGGGCAGTAAAGCGCCAAACCTGAAGACGCGGACAGATGTGGGAGCGGCAGAGAGAAAGGCCGTGGCACGCATCAGTGCTCTCGCGCGAAACATCGATGGCTATTGATGTTCACGCGGAATGACATGAAGCAGCCTTGCCAAAATGCAGCCTCAAAAAGTGGGGCCTAACGCCCAAGGTAAGCGGCACCGGAGCACCGAAGGTGCGCAGGGCACCAACAAGGGCCAAGACAATGGCGAAGCCTTGGCCCTTGTTGGTGTCCGCTTGACCGCCCAGTTAGGCCACGGTTACTGTGACTGGAATGCATCTTCGAGTGCATACAAAGTTGAGAGTAGAGCGGAGTCGCTAGGCGTGCCTTCTAGTGCGTCAATGTGATGCCTCACAAGGTAATACTCCGATTCACCCTTGATTTTTCCCCGTGCGACGACTTTTTTAAGCCGCTCCATATCTTTGGCTTGAACATCTGGCGCGTACTGTTGAAGCGCGGAGCAGAGCGCTTGGCTGGCGACGACTCGAACCTGTTCCGGCAGGGCCTGCAAGAGCAAGGGCATTTCACGAATGCCTTGTTCTATACCTGAGGCAATCACCGACTTTGTGACGGTGCCAGCTTGCAGTGCCTGGGAGTAGTCACGCTTTGCCAATGCCCAACCCGTTCTAAGGCGCACGATCAATTCGTGCTGTTCGCTCTCAAGCTGTCGATGAAAGTCATCGAGAACGGCGGTAAGTCGATCGAACCTGGTCATTTCGCCTAGCGCTTCGGTGTAAGGGGCC
>NZ_JRKM01000010.1 GCF_000768065.1 Aquabacterium sp. NJ1
GGCGTGGCGAAGTAGCAGGCCACGCCAAACTCCTTCTCGATCTCTTCGTAGTCATGGAACTCCGTTCCGTTGTCAAAGGTGATCGTTTTCATCCTGGCTCCGTACTTCTTGAGCACCGCCCTCAAGGCTTTGTTGGTCTCTTTCGTGTTGCGCGCTTCGAGCTTCCTGATCACCGTCAGCCCTGTCGCGCGCTCCACCAAAGTCAAGATGCTGTGTCGCAGGTCTTTGCCCACAACCGTGTCGCCCTCCCAGTGCCCCACTTCCTGGCGAAGCTCCACTTCCGGTGGTCGCACCGTGATGTGCTTCTTGCCCCTCAGGATCCCGCGCCAGTCGTGCTTTCCGTAGCGTTTGCGCCTGAGCTTCATCTTTAGCCTCAGGTGCTTCCACAACCCACCGCCGGCTTGCTTGTCTCGCAAAAGGTAGCGGTAAATGCTTTCGTGGCTCATGTCCAGCAAGCCTTGTGGCCTGAGCGTGCCCACGATCTGCTTGGGGCTCCACTTCTTGCGCAGATAGCGCCTGACCAGCGCGTACTGTTCGGGCTTGAACTTGGGCCCTCGCCTGCTTCTTCGTCGCCGCGCTCGCGCATACCGATCCGCCTTGCATGGTCGGTACGCGCCATCATGCGTCGTGGCGTTCCTGCTGACCTCCCGCGATATCGTGCTCGCTGAGCGCCCCAACTCCTGCGCGATGGCGCGCAGACTCCAGTTCGCTTTCAAGTACGCGGAAATCAGGTATCTTTCTTCTCGGGCGAGTTGTCTGTAATGCGTCATGGTGTCGCCCCCCTTCTTGCCGGAATACGGGGCTCCATCACTTTGCCTTCAACTCGCCTACCTTTTTCTTGTGGTGTTGCACTTACTATTTGAATCCACGCAGCCTAACTGGGCGGTCAAGCGGACGCCAACAAGGGCCATGGCTTCGCCATTGTCCTGGCCCTTGTTGGTGCCCTTCAGTCGCTGCGCTCCTTACGGCGCCGCTTACCTTGGGCGTTAGGCCTTGCCATATGAACGCACTAGCCAATCACTTGCCATCATGACTGTAGCCAGCGATACATTGCATGCCTTTGTGGAGCGCTATCCTGAAGCCATTGGGTTTTGGCTCTTCTTCGGAATGCTGCCCATTGCAGCCTGCGCCCTATGGACGCTTCGCTACCGCAATCAGGTTCCACGTGCATGGCCAGTTCTTCGCCTCACGGCCGCATGCACATTTGGCTACCCAGCCATGCTTGCAGTTCTGTTGGTGCTGCCGGCATCAGTCTTCTCTATCTTTCTGGCCCCAGCCCTACTTGACGCCTACCCTACATGGCGAACTGCTTTACTGCTGCTTTTGTGCCTGCCGGAGTGGTTCGCCCGACAGGCTTTCTGGCTTGTTCCATTCGCTTGGCTGTGTTGGGTCATAGCGGCACCAGCGATGTTTATCCGCAAGCAACTTCAGCGAGCGCCTGTATGAACTTTGGCCAGTTCACCAACGCCGCGTATTCAACAGCGAGGAGCTTGGTCAAAGCCCAAAATCCATCGCCTAACTGGGCGGTCAAGCGGACGCCAACAAGGGCCATGGCTTCGCCATTGTCCTGGCCCTTGTTGGTACCCTTCAGTCGCTGCGCTCCTTGCGGCGCCGCTTACCTTGGGCGTTAGGCCCCGCGGATTCAACTAGTAAGTGCAACGTTCATTGAAATGGGTGGGGAGCGGCGAAACTAGCTGCACCTTATCCGACCAAGAACGAGGTTGCACCTATGACGTATCACCAACTCACCCAAGAGGAACGATACACCATCAACGCCTTGAGAGTAGCCAAATACTCTCAAGCCGAGATCGCTCGCCAAATTGGCAAACACCCAAGCACCGTCAGTCGTGAGCTTCGCCGGAACCTGACTACTCACCGAGCGCAGTACCGGCCAGAGAAGGCTCACAGTTACGCCGTGGCTCGACGTCGGCGCTGCCGTCGCGGCTCTCACTACTCCGACGCTCAGCGCGCTCAGGTCTTTAGCCTCATCCGCAGGAAGTTCAGCGCTGAGCAAATCAGCGGCATCCTCAAACGCTTCAAGCTCCTTGAAATCAGCACCGAGACCATCTACCGCTGGCTGCGTCGCGACAAGGCCAGCGGCGGTGAGTTGGTATCGCACACACGCATCATGTCCAAGAACGGTCGCAAACGCTACCGATCCAAGGATTCAAGGGGTGTTCTGGCCGGCAAGCGCCATATCAGCGAGCGACCACAGGAGGCCAACTTGCGCATCGCGATCGGTCACTGGGAAGGCGATACCGTCATCGGCAAAGACCTGCGCCACTGCCTGCTTACTCTGGTCGAGCGCGTCAGTGGCTTTGCCATCGTCATGAAGCTCAAGGCTCGCACCAAAGAAGAAGTCATCTGCGCTGCCAAGGTCGCCATCGCCAAGTACGAGCGTCAATTCAAAACGCTCAGCCTGGACAACGGAACGGAGTTCCACGACTACGCAAAGCTAGAGGAACACTTCAATCTCAAGTGCTACTTCGCCACCCCTTATCATTCCTGGGAGCGTGGCACCAACGAGAACTTCAACGGCCTGCTACGTCAATACGTACCAAAGGGAGTCTGCATGCAACATCTCACTCAAAAGCAGTGCGATCACTTCGCCAGCGAACTCAATAACAGGCCACGCAAACGCCACAATTTCCTGACGCCTTCCGAAGTCTTCTTCGGACGTACTAGCGTTGCACTTGCTGGTTGAATCTGGGCC
>NZ_JRKM01000011.1 GCF_000768065.1 Aquabacterium sp. NJ1
CGCGGATTCAACTAGTAAGTGCAACGTTCATTGAAATGGGTGGGGAGCGGCGAAACTAGCTGCACCTTATCCGACCAAGAACGAGGTTGCACCTATGACGTATCACCAACTCACCCAAGAGGAACGATACACCATCAACGCCTTGAGAGTAGCCAAATACTCTCAAGCCGAGATCGCTCGCCAAATTGGCAAACACCCAAGCACCGTCAGTCGTGAGCTTCGCCGGAACCTGACTACTCACCGAGCGCAGTACCGGCCAGAGAAGGCTCACAGTTACGCCGTGGCTCGACGTCGGCGCTGCCGTCGCGGCTCTCACTACTCCGACGCTCAGCGCGCTCAGGTCTTTAGCCTCATCCGCAGGAAGTTCAGCGCTGAGCAAATCAGCGGCATCCTCAAACGCTTCAAGCTCCTTGAAATCAGCACCGAGACCATCTACCGCTGGCTGCGTCGCGACAAGGCCAGCGGCGGTGAGTTGGTATCGCACACACGCATCATGTCCAAGAACGGTCGCAAACGCTACCGATCCAAGGATTCAAGGGGTGTTCTGGCCGGCAAGCGCCATATCAGCGAGCGACCACAGGAGGCCAACTTGCGCATCGCGATCGGTCACTGGGAAGGCGATACCGTCATCGGCAAAGACCTGCGCCACTGCCTGCTTACTCTGGTCGAGCGCGTCAGTGGCTTTGCCATCGTCATGAAGCTCAAGGCTCGCACCAAAGAAGAAGTCATCTGCGCTGCCAAGGTCGCCATCGCCAAGTACGAGCGTCAATTCAAAACGCTCAGCCTGGACAACGGAACGGAGTTCCACGACTACGCAAAGCTAGAGGAACACTTCAATCTCAAGTGCTACTTCGCCACCCCTTATCATTCCTGGGAGCGTGGCACCAACGAGAACTTCAACGGCCTGCTACGTCAATACGTACCAAAGGGAGTCTGCATGCAACATCTCACTCAAAAGCAGTGCGATCACTTCGCCAGCGAACTCAATAACAGGCCACGCAAACGCCACAATTTCCTGACGCCTTCCGAAGTCTTCTTCGGACGTACTAGCGTTGCACTTGCTGGTTGAATCTGGGCCCTTCTTAACAAGCAATCTGCCACGCCTTCAATCGTGTCCATTGAAGCTCGAACCGATGAAGCACTCCGCAGCGCTCAACATGCGGGAACATCGCAGCAGGCCTCAGCTTCTTTCTTTGCCTTGGCAACTCGCATCAGTAGCCATCGCAGCTACCACGCGAGAACACTGGTTCATGCCGCGGCCGCTTTTTTTGCCGTTCTGGCGTTGAAGCCATGCTTCATGTTTGGCGTTTGAGTTGTCATGCGGTTTGCAACCAGGCGCAATGCTCAGGCTCAATCTGGCTGTCTGTCCTGCGGCAGCCTGCTTACCGATCAGCAGCGCTAAAGTGCCACATGCGCTCGCCTTGTTGGCTGCCCGTCCTTCGGCGGCCAGCGGGTGGAAACCGCATGGCCACGGTCATCAAGCATCGGGCAGAATCTCTGGAAATCAAATCAAGGGAGCGGCCATGCAAAGGTCAAGCATCTACACGCGCAGCCAGGTTGTCGTGGCCTCAACGCCCTCGCCTACGCGCACCCGCCTAACTGGGCGGTCAAGCGGACACCAATACTTGCCAGCAAGTATTGGTTCCCTGCGTGCTTCGCACTCCGGTGCCGCTTACCTTGGGCGTTAGGCCACTTCATGACAAGCCGGTTCAAAGCAAACCCTCAGCGCGTTTACGCTGGATCCGTCGGCATATGGGGCACGCTCGTATGCTGCCATGCAGCGTGGTACATCCATGCAGCGCTTTCCACACCACTTGGCACTGACGTGTATGCGGACAGCTGGCAGTTCCAAGCCATGGCGTTTGCACTATTCAAGCTGCCTTACTGGCTCATGTTCATCGTTACTGTGCTGTTGGCAGAGTTCTTTGTCTTTGGTCGAAAAGCCAAGCAGGCATGACTACTTGTGAAGCACGCTCATCTGCCACCAGCCTAACTGGTCGGTCAAGCGGACGCCAACACTGGCCATGCCTTCGGCATTTTCATGGCCAGTGTTGGTGCCCTACGCACCTTCGGTGCTCCGGCGCCGCTTACCTTGGGCGTTAGGCCCCACTTTTTGAGGCTGCATTTTGGCAAGGCTGCTTCATGTCATGCCGCGTGAAAATCAATATCCATCGATGTTTCGCGCGAGAGTACTGATGCGGGCCACGGCCTTTCTCTCTGCCGCTCCCGCATCTGTCCGCGTCTTCAGGTTTGGCGCTTTACTGCCCTCAAGTTCCGCCACGTGGCGCAGCGCAAAGTCTCAATCTGGCTGTCTGTCCTAGGGCAGCCTGCTGGCAAGTCAGCGGCGCCAAAGTGCCACACGCCATCGGCAATGGGTTGCCTGTCCTTCGGCAGGCAGCGGCAATCATGTGTCGCGCCATCTCTCCGCATGCCATCACCAAGCTGGCCGCGCGTCCTTCGGCGCTCAGCGCAGGGAAACCGCGCTGCCACGGCCAACAAGCATCAGGCAGAATCTCTGGAAATCAAATCAAGGGAGCGGCCATGCAAAGGCCAAGCATCAATGCACGCAGCTGGGTCGTCGTGTTCTCAACACCCTCTCCTGCGCTCACCAGCCTAACTGGGCGTTCAACAGGGACGTCGCTGCTCCGCAGCGCCGCCCGTTAACTTTGGCGTTAGGCCCTCACAAAGTCCACGCTTGGCATGCAGCAAAGTACAGATCAGCTTGTCGCTTCCGTAAAAGAGCAGAAAGCGCTTGCACGACGAAATCGATCGGCGCGCAATTGGGCCCTCTTATTCTCGCTGCTGCTATCTGGCCTTGTATTTGCCATTTGGTACGTCGTCTCCCCAACGACGGAAAGCGCGCTGAAGCTTCGCGCCCTTGTCTCTTGCGCCGGCGCAGGGATGCTGCACTACATAGCCCTTTCATTGCGGCAGCGCATCTCGCCTTCCAAAAGCGCCGCCTGCCCACGATGTGGCTACAGTTGGGAAATCAAAGAAGGTCGGGGCGTTCATGCGACTGAGATCATGACGAATTGGGATAAATGTCCTGGTTGCGGCCTACTCATGTCAGAAGCACTATTGGCAAAGAGCTTGAAGCCATGAAACACAGGCCATACATGACGCCCAGTCGTTTGAAAATGCGCGCAAAAGGCCCAAGCTCTTGGCTGGTGGCGAAAGGGAGCTTCGCACTTGATCCATGCAGCACCTATCCACAAGCCTAACTGGGCGGTCAAGCGGACGCCAACAAGGGCCAAGGCTTCGCCATTGTCCTGGCCCTTGTTGGTACCCTTCAGTCGCTGCGCTCCTTACGGCGCCGCTTACCTTGGGCGTTAGGCC
>NZ_JRKM01000012.1 GCF_000768065.1 Aquabacterium sp. NJ1
GGCCCAGATTCAACCAGCAAGTGCAACGCTAGTACGTCCGAAGAAGACTTCGGAAGGCGTCAGGAAATTGTGGCGTTTGCGTGGCCTGTTATTGAGTTCGCTGGCGAAGTGATCGCACTGCTTTTGAGTGAGATGTTGCATGCAGACTCCCTTTGGTACGTATTGACGTAGCAGGCCGTTGAAGTTCTCGTTGGTGCCACGCTCCCAGGAATGATAAGGGGTGGCGAAGTAGCACTTGAGATTGAAGTGTTCCTCTAGCTTTGCGTAGTCGTGGAACTCCGTTCCGTTGTCCAGGCTGAGCGTTTTGAATTGACGCTCGTACTTGGCGATGGCGACCTTGGCAGCGCAGATGACTTCTTCTTTGGTGCGAGCCTTGAGCTTCATGACGATGGCAAAGCCACTGACGCGCTCGACCAGAGTAAGCAGGCAGTGGCGCAGGTCTTTGCCGATGACGGTATCGCCTTCCCAGTGACCGATCGCGATGCGCAAGTTGGCCTCCTGTGGTCGCTCGCTGATATGGCGCTTGCCGGCCAGAACACCCCTTGAATCCTTGGATCGGTAGCGTTTGCGACCGTTCTTGGACATGATGCGTGTGTGCGATACCAACTCACCGCCGCTGGCCTTGTCGCGACGCAGCCAGCGGTAGATGGTCTCGGTGCTGATTTCAAGGAGCTTGAAGCGTTTGAGGATGCCGCTGATTTGCTCAGCGCTGAACTTCCTGCGGATGAGGCTAAAGACCTGAGCGCGCTGAGCGTCGGAGTAGTGAGAGCCGCGACGGCAGCGCCGACGTCGAGCCACGGCGTAACTGTGAGCCTTCTCTGGCCGGTACTGCGCTCGGTGAGTAGTCAGGTTCCGGCGAAGCTCACGACTGACGGTGCTTGGGTGTTTGCCAATTTGGCGAGCGATCTCGGCTTGAGAGTATTTGGCTACTCTCAAGGCGTTGATGGTGTATCGTTCCTCTTGGGTGAGTTGGTGATACGTCATAGGTGCAACCTCGTTCTTGGTCGGATAAGGTGCAGCTAGTTTCGCCGCTCCCCACCCATTTCAATGAACGTTGCACTTACTAGTTGAATCCGCGTGGCCTAACGCCCAAGGTAAGCGGCGCCGCAAGGAGCGCAGCGACTGAAGGGCACCAACAAGGGCCAGGACAATGGCGAAGCCATGGCCCTTGTTGGCGTCCGCTTGACCGCCCAGTTAGGCACTGGACTTTGATGGTTCGAGCCGAAACAGAGCCCCGCATGTTGCCCACTTGGGGGAGTGTGTTGTGGGCTCATGAGCGTCCGGCCTCGTATTGAGGTAGCCCATCGCAAATGCTGTCCCATTCGGCCTTCGACGCGACGAACGAATGGAACTGAGGGCGCAGGCTTGGGGCTTCGTTAAGCGTTCCGAGCCTTAGATGGAGCATGCCCCGTTTTGGCTTTTCGGCATACAGACTTGACCCGCAGTTGCTACAGAAAGCCAGGACGGTGCTTTCGCTCTTGATGAAGCGCTTGAGAGACGCTTCGCCTTGGACGAGCTTGAACTCTTCCATTGGAATGCCGGCCATTGCCGACGATGCTGAACCCGAGAAGCGCCGACAGTCAGAGCAGTGACAAAAACCCGAGTACTTGAAGTTGTCGTTGACCTCGTATTGGACTGAACTACAGAGGCACCTACCTGCGATTTTTTTCATGTTGCTATGTGCTCGATGGAAGGGCCTAACGCCCAAGGTAAGCGGCGCCGCAAGGAGCGCAGCGACTGAAGGGCACCAACAAGGGCCAGGACAATGGCGAAGCCATGGCCCTTGTTGGCGTCCGCTTGACCGCCCAGTTAGGCTTGTGGGTAGGTGCGCGGTGATGCAAGTTCACGGCAACTCCGTTAGGTTTGAATGTCCACAGAAGTTGGGCAAGCTCCGCGTCCGCGTTGAACCCCGGTTAGGCTGGTGAGCGTAGGCATGGCATCTCATTAACGGGCAACTAATTCAGCTTTCGGAAGCCATCCATGAAATAGATCGTGTTGTGGCTCCATTGATCTAGCCCAGCAACTCGCGCACCTTTGGCCACGATTAGCGCCACTGCATGTGCCCCAAACAATGGGGGGACGATGACATCGTGGTCGACGTAGTAGACACCGTGTCTTGAGATGGTTTGCGTGTCAGGGTAGGTTTGCTTCGCACCCTCTTCCCAAGCGCGAATCTCTGCCTCCGTCGCTGGCTTTGCGGTAGCGTAAAAGTGCGCTGAAATTGCTGCTAAGAGTTTCGACTTCTCTTCGATGCTTCGTTCTGCATCAATTCTTGTTCGCCAGAGTTCTGATTGAACACTTCCTAATTGACGCTGAAGATTGGCCAGCTCTTCGGATTTGGGTTGAGTTTGCGCCTCGGTGGCTTCAGTGCCAAGCCGTTTGAGTGCTACTTTGATCTTTGCGCAGCTGGCGGTGACTGCATCAACCATATCGTCTAGCGAGTCGTCGTAGAAAGATATCGTGACGCCAGCAAGGTCTGTAGGTAAGCGAAACTCAACTTCAGTGGACTTAGGCGCAAGAATGAAGCAGCGCTCCAAATTTAATGCACCGATGAAAAGGCCCAGCTCAAAAAGAACGTTGTCGCGCACGGTGCTGTATGTGTTGCCGCGGATTATGGTTTTGTCATCCGCGTGAAAAACAAATACGGCGAAATCGCTGTCGTGTGCGCGCGAAAGAAGAGATTGAATGGTTGTACTGGACAGATCGAAAGCATTGTCCCAAAGCTTTACGCGCGCATCATTCTCAAGCTTTATATTGACAGCCTCGGCGACATGTAGCCCTTCACGCGAGGATGCTACGAAGACTTTGGGTTGATTACTCATGTCACGGCTCGATGTTGTAGAGGAGATGTTGGATTCTGAGGGCCTAACGCCCAAGGTAAGCGGCGCCGGAAGGAGCGCAGCGACTGAAGGGCACCAACAAGGGCCAGGACAATGGCGAAGCCATGGCCCTTGTTGGCGTCCGCTTGACCGCCCAGTTAGGCGACACGGCGTTCAATGCGAACTACCTCGGGAGACTGAGCATCCATGAACATGTAGCAGCGACCAAACAAGGCCTTCTTGCCGTGGTCGTCGAATGTGTTCTGCCCCAGCGGAGTGATGAGCACCTCATGGGTTGCAAGGGCCTCCTGATGCTTGGAGTCAATCTCGCTCCAGTTGGCCTCCACTACTTGGCTAAGAACGACATTAGCTACATTGTTGTTGTAATGAATGACTATATTGCCGTCTTTCATAGCGACAGGATTCATGTCCGGATGCGCGTGAAAGACCCCGTGGAGCGCTTTCAACGCATGTTCATTGGCTTGGCTATCGGTTAACCCATAAGGAAGCACTGCGACCGTTCCATAACGGAAAACTGCAAAGTCTTTGGTGCCGTTCGAGTAATGCGCGACTCGATCAATGATGAGATCAATTGGTTGCACGATCTTGGGTTGCCACGCTGGCACAGGCGGGAACCTCTCAGGCGGTGGAGCTGACGGCGGCTGCTTTTTCTTGAAGAGTCCAAACATGGCGATACGCTGATATTTAGTGTGGCCTAACGCCCAAGGTAAGCGGCGCCGTAAGGAGCGCAGCGACTGAAGGGTACCAACAAGGGCCAGGACAATGGCGAAGCCTTGGCCCTTGTTGGCGTCCGCTTGACCGCCCAGTTAGGCTTGTGGATAGGTGCTGCATGGATCAAGTGCGAAGCTCCCTTTCGCCACCAGCCAAGAGCTTGGGCCTTTTGCGCGCATTTTCAAACGACTGGGCGTCATGTATGGCCTGTGTTTCATGGCTTCAAGCTCTTTGCCAATAGTGCTTCTGACATGAGTAGGCCGCAACCAGGACATTTATCCCAATTCGTCATGATCTCAGTCGCATGAACGCCCCGACCTTCTTTGATTTCCCAACTGTAGCCACATCGTGGGCAGGCGGCGCTTTTGGAAGGCGAGATGCGCTGCCGCAATGAAAGGGCTATGTAGTGCAGCATCCCTGCGCCGGCGCAAGAGACAAGGGCGCGAAGCTTCAGCGCGCTTTCCGTCGTTGGGGAGACGACGTACCAAATGGCAAATACAAGGCCAGATAGCAGCAGCGAGAATAAGAGGGCCCAATTGCGCGCCGATCGATTTCGTCGTGCAAGCGCTTTCTGCTCTTTTACGGAAGCGACAAGCTGATCTGTACTTTGCTGCATGCCAAGCGTGGACTTTGTGAGGGCCTAACGCC
>NZ_JRKM01000013.1 GCF_000768065.1 Aquabacterium sp. NJ1
CGCGGATTCAACTAGTAAGTGCAACGTTCATTGAAATGGGTGGGGAGCGGCGAAACTAGCTGCACCTTATCCGACCAAGAACGAGGTTGCACCTATGACGTATCACCAACTCACCCAAGAGGAACGATACACCATCAACGCCTTGAGAGTAGCCAAATACTCTCAAGCCGAGATCGCTCGCCAAATTGGCAAACACCCAAGCACCGTCAGTCGTGAGCTTCGCCGGAACCTGACTACTCACCGAGCGCAGTACCGGCCAGAGAAGGCTCACAGTTACGCCGTGGCTCGACGTCGGCGCTGCCGTCGCGGCTCTCACTACTCCGACGCTCAGCGCGCTCAGGTCTTTAGCCTCATCCGCAGGAAGTTCAGCGCTGAGCAAATCAGCGGCATCCTCAAACGCTTCAAGCTCCTTGAAATCAGCACCGAGACCATCTACCGCTGGCTGCGTCGCGACAAGGCCAGCGGCGGTGAGTTGGTATCGCACACACGCATCATGTCCAAGAACGGTCGCAAACGCTACCGATCCAAGGATTCAAGGGGTGTTCTGGCCGGCAAGCGCCATATCAGCGAGCGACCACAGGAGGCCAACTTGCGCATCGCGATCGGTCACTGGGAAGGCGATACCGTCATCGGCAAAGACCTGCGCCACTGCCTGCTTACTCTGGTCGAGCGCGTCAGTGGCTTTGCCATCGTCATGAAGCTCAAGGCTCGCACCAAAGAAGAAGTCATCTGCGCTGCCAAGGTCGCCATCGCCAAGTACGAGCGTCAATTCAAAACGCTCAGCCTGGACAACGGAACGGAGTTCCACGACTACGCAAAGCTAGAGGAACACTTCAATCTCAAGTGCTACTTCGCCACCCCTTATCATTCCTGGGAGCGTGGCACCAACGAGAACTTCAACGGCCTGCTACGTCAATACGTACCAAAGGGAGTCTGCATGCAACATCTCACTCAAAAGCAGTGCGATCACTTCGCCAGCGAACTCAATAACAGGCCACGCAAACGCCACAATTTCCTGACGCCTTCCGAAGTCTTCTTCGGACGTACTAGCGTTGCACTTGCTGGTTGAATCTGGGCCACACAATTCGGCCATGCTGTATCTCAAGTGCACCCAAGAAGTTCAAAAGGTCGTCGGCCTGCGTAAAGAGAATCTCGCCTCGCCCGAGCCCTCCGAAGCCCCGTTGGGCAATTGGTATGTCAACCGCTTCGATCTTGGTCGACGCAAGGCATACATCTTCATGAGCGAAACGACGTTGTTGTCCTTCATCCTGTTTCAAGGCAAGAAGCCCGTCACCATCGAGTCCTTGCCGAACATGTTGCTCGCGGGGCTTGATCAGTTGCTTCAAATGAAGGGGCTTTCCAAATCCGCCATTGATAAGGCGTTCGAACACTACGACGTCGGGCTGTATGCCAAGACAGATAACCGCTCGGACCTAGGGTCATTGAATGATCTAGTCAATCACTACCAGTGGCGCGTCGAGGACGAAGGGGGCTTGTCGCACTGCGATCTGACAAGCATCATCATGAGCGTTAACGACATGCCGCAACGACGTATTGGGTGGCAAACATCTTGGGATGCCGTACAAAGCAAGCTATGTCTACCCAACTAAAAGTGTGGCCTAACTGGGCGGTCAAGCGGACGCCAACAAGGGCCATGGCTTCGCCATTGTCCTGGCCCTTGTTGGTGCCCTCCAGTCGCTGCGCTCCTTGCGGCGCCGCTTACCTTGGGCGTTAGGCCTTTTTTTGCCTCGAAAACTTAAGTAAGCAAACAAATCGTTCATGCAATCAATCCTTTCCGCATTGAAAACCGGCGATGCAAAGACAAGGCTCGGCATCGTTGCTGATGTCGTTTCAATTCTGGGTGTCTCCTTGGCCACTGTGATTGGCGGCTCTTTTGCTATTGCGGGATCTCTAGATGTTCTCAATATTCTTGGCACGGCCATCATTGCGCTGCTTTGTCTAGCCGGTGCATGCGCGGTAATCCTGCTATATCTAGCAGGTTCAAATTTGATTCAAGAAAAGTTCGCAACTCAACCTGCGGCAAAGACACTTTTAAGCATAGCGTTGTGGTCAACGTTCGCAGCACTAGTTCTTGCCTCTTCATTCATAAGCTACGAAATCCTTTCAAGCATGCAATTCGTCAAGCACTAGCTTCTGGTGCTGAGCCAGCTCTTCGTCATGCGGAGCACCCTTGTCTTCGCGCCGAAGCCTAACTGGGGGTCAACGCGGACGCGAAGCGCGTATAACTTGGTGGACGTTCAAACCTAACGGAGTTGCCGTGAATTTTCATCACCGCGCATCTATCCACAAGCCTAACTGGGCGGTCAAGCGGACGCCAACAAGGGCCAAGGCTTCGCCATTGTCCTGGCCCTTGTTGGTGCCCTTCAGTCGCTGCGCTCCTTGCGGCGCCGCTTACCTTGGGCGTTAGGCCAACTGCGCGAGCAAAGAGGCTGGAGAGAAGATGGCTTGTCGCATCGGTGATCTATACATGGTCGACTTGGGCAATGGCCAAATGCGTGTCTTTCACCATTTGCTTAATGACTTCACCCAGCTTGGTGGCAACGTCGTCCGCATCTTCAAGGCTCCCATTCCTATCAGCGACAAAATCGACCTTTCCTCAATTGTGTCGTCGGAGGTTGACTTCCATGCACACACTTTCTGTGCCGTTGGTGTAAAGCTTGGCCTATGGAAAAAGATTGGGCACTCTAAGGCTGGAGCCCCTGTCACCACATGGTTCCGGGACTCACTCGACTACGGAAAGCCAGATGTCAAGGTCTCCCAAGACTGGGTCGTCTGGCGTGTGAATGAAGCGCGCAAACACATCGGCCCTCTTGAAGGCCAGTACATAAACGCTGATATCGGCGTAATCTTCAGCCCAATCACGTTGCACAAGCGGCTAACAGACAGGGAATACCAGTTCGCCTATCCAGGCTTCGAGTAACCCATCACAGGCATACATGAAGCCCCTAGTCAAAACCTCAAATCCATCGCCTAACTGGGCGGTCAAGCGGACGCCAACAAGGGCCATGGCTTCGCCATTGTCCTGGCCCTTGTTGGTACCCTTCAGTCGCTACGCTCCTTACGGCGCCGCTTACCTTGGGCGTTAGGCCTTCGACGAGAACGATAGGGACGACCTTTTTCATATTAGGAGAATTATGTTTAGGACACCACTGCTTCTAGCCTCAATCGTTGCGCTGAGCGGATGCGCCGCCACTGGCCACTTGTACTCTGATCACCTGAAGGCCCAATCGCCTATTCCTAGTGGCCTTAGCCGTGTCACCATTTACCGAACAGGCGAAACAGATCAATACTCAGCAAGAGATGCACGCATCTCTCTAGATGGCAAGACTGTTAGCAAGGTCGCTTACAAGGGCTTTACCACGTTCGAAATCCAACCGGGAAGCCACGCGGTCTTCGCCGACATGTGGGATGCAGTCGGATCTTGCAAAGTGCAGTTTGAGGCGATTTCTGGTAATGAGTATTACTTTGAGGTCGCCCCCCGCAGGGAGCACCTCATGGGCTCCCTGGTATTCGGTTTTGTCGGTGCTGCGATTGAGTCTGCTGGCAAGGAATGCGGAGGCGCGTTTGCAATCGTTTCCAAGCCACGGGACACGGCAACCATCGCGCTCAGCTCCCTCAAGCTCAGTGAATAGCTCCACCACCTCGCGCGTTGTGTCAACTGTGTTTCGCTATACGCAGATCAAGGCCCAGCGCGCGAGTTCAGCAATGAAGTGCAACGCCACCGTCCAAAATCCATCGCCTAACTGGGCGGTCAAGCGGACGCCAACAAGGGCCATGGCTTCGCCATTGTCCTGGCCCTTGTTGGTGCCCTTCAGTCGCTGCGCTCCTTCCGGCGCCGCTTACCTTGGGCGTTAGGCCCCACTTTTTGACGCTGCATTTTGGCAAGGCCGTATTGATGCCATGCCACGTGAACATCAATAGGCATCGATGTTCTGCGCGAGAACACTGATGCATGTCGAGGCCTTTCTCTCTGTCGCTCCAGCATCTCCTCGCTGCTTCAAGTTTGGCGCTTTAGGTTCGTCCAGCATGTCCACGAGGTGCTTGGCAAAGTCTCAATATGGCTGTCTGTCCTACGGCAGCCCGCTGCCCAGTCAGCGGCGCCAAAGTACCACACACCATCGGCAATTGGTTGTCTGTCCTTCGGCAGGCAACGGCGATCATGAGCCGCGCCATGTCTCCGCATGCCATCACCAAGCTAGCCACGCGTCCTTCGGCGCTCAGCGCAGGGAAACCGCGCTGCCACGGCCAACCAGCATCAGGCAAAATCTCTGGAAATCAAATCAAGGGAGCGTGGTCATGCAATGGCCAAGCATCAAGTCAAGTGCACAGGTCGGCGTGTTCTCAACGCCCTCTCCTACGCGCACCTGCCTAACTGGGCGGTCAAGCGGACACCAATACTTGCCAGCAAGTATTGGTTCCCTGCGTGCTTCGCACTCCGGTGCCGCTTACCTTGGGCGTTAGGCCAACACAAGAATGAGCGACTCACACAAGATGCCAGAAGCTGAAGTAAGCATTCGACTTGCCCACTTCCTGCTTCAGCGAAAAATGGCGACATCTCCTGTCCGCGTTGCGATAGATGGCGCCCAAGTGAAAACTGGCGACAGAATTCACTTCGAGCTTGTGTCATTCATGAAAGAGTTGGGCTGGACAACAACGCAAGCCTCAGGGAGTTGGCAAGCAACATACATGAACAAGTGCATCGACGGCGCCATTGAAATTCATTCGGCGCCTGGGCAGGGCGACGTAACAGCTGCCCTGAGCAACGGCCACACACTGATTGCCGAAGCCAAGAAAGGCCCACTAAGCCGCTCGAAGGCATCTCAAGAATATCCGCTCATGCGGGAGGCAATCGGCCAACTCATGACAATTGAAAATATCCCCGACAAACCTTTTTTGTCTATCGCAGTTCCACACAGCCCAAAGTTCGCAGAACTCGCCGAACGTTGGCGACGGGCCCCTTTGATAAGCCAAGCGGGGATCAAGATTCTTACAGTCGCACAGAGTGGTGAAGTCCATGGCTTTTAGCTACCCACCAAACACCAAATGCGCGCCTAACTGGGCGGTCAAGCGGACGCCAACAAGGGCCATGGCTTCGCCATTGTCCTGGCCCTTGTTGGTGCCCTCCAGTCGCTGCGCTCCTTGCGGCGCCGCTTACCTTGGGCGTTAGGCCAACCAATTTCACGCAGGTGCGTCACATGACAGTCAAACGGACACCAAACTCACTGAGCATTGCAAGCGTTCTGTTTTTGCTACTACTAGCAACGGGCGCTCAAGCAGAAAAACTTAAGCTTGTCTGCAACGTTGACATTGAAACAAACTACTCAACTGGCAATACGACCAAAGGCAAGGAAAAGATTCAAGTCGACATTGAGCTAGTCAAAAATCAAATGTTCATCTCAACGAACGGGGTGGACATAGGTTTTTCAATGAGCACTACGCAAACCGACTCAGATACCGAAAAGATGAACTCTAGCGACGCTGACATGTTTGAACTCAGCATCAACAGAGGCGCAAAGCCTGAAAGCGAAGTCGAGCGATCCGAGTACGTAAAGATCGACAGAAACTCTGGAATTCTGTTTTATCGATACATCGGCAAGCTAACCAAAACCGCAACCGGAAGCTGCACAAAACTCGATCAGAAAAAACGCATGTTTTGAATGCAAGTCAACTGCCGACTCACCACAGGAGTGGCCGTGAACATGCATCACTGCGCACCTATCCACAAGCCTAACTGGGCGGTCAAGCGGACGCCAACAAGGGCCATGGCTTCGCCATTGTCCTGGCCCTTGTTGGTGCCCTTCAGTCGCTGCGCTCCTTACGGCGCCGCTTACCTTGGGCGTTAGGCCACTACGCATATGCGCATCAGCAATGTTGAAGCCAAAGAAAAAGCGCTCGCCATGGCGCGAGAGTTCCTATCCAAGCAAGACACTCGTGGCTGGCAGTGGGCCTGTTCAGATGCTTCTCCGGACAAGTCGTTTGCTTCACTCAAAGACGGCAAGACATATCAACAATGGGCCGTCTTAGTCGAGTGGTCAAAAAGCGGTAGTCAATACGATGGCCCAGCCGTGCTACTCGTTAACATCGAAAGCGGCGTATGCACTTTCCAGTGATTATTGGCCTCAACCGTGGCCTAACTGTGCGGTCAAGCGGACGCCAACACAGGCCATGCCTTCGGCATTCTCATGGCCTGTGTTGGTGCCCTGCGCACCTGCGGTGCTCCGGTGCCGCTTACCTTGGGCGTTAGGCCCTACCAATCCGACCGGCGCAAACACGAACATGAAGCGCATATTGCGAGTCCTCGCCGCTGAGCTCACCCTTAGGTCGCAACGCCCTGGCCTAGGAAGTGACACCTTCCCGAAACTGCTCCTCATGCTCGCTGTCTGTGCCGGCTTCTATCTCTGGGTCCATGGCTTCAACTACGATGCCCCGCAACCACGCAAAGTCGGCTGGCATAGAGCCGTCGCTACAGGAATGACGGCCCTTGGTGTATTCGTATCGCTGGGCGAGTACCTCGTGTGCTTGTGGCGTCGGCTTCGAGAGGCGGCGGTAAAGTGAACAAGTGCGCCCCCGCTACAGCACAAGCGCGGCCTAACTGGTCGGTCAAGCGGACGCCAACACTGGCCATGGCTTCGCCATCTTCATGGCCAGTGTTGGTGCCCTGCGCACCTACGGTGCTCCGGCGCCGCTTACCTTGAGCGTTAGGCCCTTCGCCACATGAGTCACCCACTATTTGACCTACTTTGTCGGATTGAAAGCGCGCGAATCGCCTTCACGCTTGGTCGCCATCGCCCAGACTCAGTCCTTGTAACTCTGACACTTGTGGGAGAGCGAGTCGAAATTGACGTATTCGAAGACGGGCGCATGGAGGTGTCGCGCTTCATTGGAAACGAAGACGTCGTAGGAGATATGGCGCTTGTAGAGAAGCTAATAGTGCGGGAGATCTCTTGAGAAAAATTCTCGTTGAATCTTGCCCACCTTTTGCGGCCCTCCAAACCTAGCGAGTTGCCGTGAACTTGCATCACCGCGCATCTATCCAGAGGCCTAACTGGGCGGTCAAGCGGACGCTAACAAGGGCCATGGCTTCGCCATTGTCCTGGCCCTTGTTAGTGCCCTTCAGTCGCTGCGCTCCTTCCGGCGCCGCTTACCTTGGGCGTTAGGCCTTTCATGCCGCAGTTCCTCCACAACTTTGCATGCTTCGACTGCCAGGTGTCATTTAAGCGCCCGGCAACAGCTGACTCGACAACGGGAAGTGCTCACCTCGCTGAGCCGACGCTTACCCACATGTGCCCAAATTGCGGCCACAGGATGGCGTTCATGGGACGCAACTTCGCAACTCCACCAAAATCAGACAGCTCGGCTTGGGTAGCAGCCCAGAGCCTTTGGGAGGCAGGTTTCCGCTTTTCGGGAAGTGGCTATCACAGCGATGATCCCCTCCCAAAAACGAAGCAAGCCGTCAAGGCGTTTATTGAACAGCACCCCAAACACGCTCAAAGAATTGGCCAGAAAAACAAGTGGAGTGACTATGTATAGTCGAACAACAACGCCCGGTAACGCTGGACACTCCTCTAGAGCCGCATCTGTCACCAGCCTAACTGGTCGGTCAAGCGGACGCCAACACAGGCCATGCCTTCGGCATTCTCATGGCCTGTGTTGGTGCCCTACGCACCTTCGGTGCTCCGGCGCCGCTTACCTTGGGCGTTAGGCCTCGCGGATTCAACTAGTAAGTGCAACGTTCATTGAAATGGGTGGGGAGCGGCGAAACTAGCTGCACCTTATCCGACCAAGAACGAGGTTGCACCTATGACGTATCACCAACTCACCCAAGAGGAACGATACACCATCAACGCCTTGAGAGTAGCCAAATACTCTCAAGCCGAGATCGCTCGCCAAATTGGCAAACACCCAAGCACCGTCAGTCGTGAGCTTCGCCGGAACCTGACTACTCACCGAGCGCAGTACCGGCCAGAGAAGGCTCACAGTTACGCCGTGGCTCGACGTCGGCGCTGCCGTCGCGGCTCTCACTACTCCGACGCTCAGCGCGCTCAGGTCTTTAGCCTCATCCGCAGGAAGTTCAGCGCTGAGCAAATCAGCGGCATCCTCAAACGCTTCAAGCTCCTTGAAATCAGCACCGAGACCATCTACCGCTGGCTGCGTCGCGACAAGGCCAGCGGCGGTGAGTTGGTATCGCACACACGCATCATGTCCAAGAACGGTCGCAAACGCTACCGATCCAAGGATTCAAGGGGTGTTCTGGCCGGCAAGCGCCATATCAGCGAGCGACCACAGGAGGCCAACTTGCGCATCGCGATCGGTCACTGGGAAGGCGATACCGTCATCGGCAAAGACCTGCGCCACTGCCTGCTTACTCTGGTCGAGCGCGTCAGTGGCTTTGCCATCGTCATGAAGCTCAAGGCTCGCACCAAAGAAGAAGTCATCTGCGCTGCCAAGGTCGCCATCGCCAAGTACGAGCGTCAATTCAAAACGCTCAGCCTGGACAACGGAACGGAGTTCCACGACTACGCAAAGCTAGAGGAACACTTCAATCTCAAGTGCTACTTCGCCACCCCTTATCATTCCTGGGAGCGTGGCACCAACGAGAACTTCAACGGCCTGCTACGTCAATACGTACCAAAGGGAGTCTGCATGCAACATCTCACTCAAAAGCAGTGCGATCACTTCGCCAGCGAACTCAATAACAGGCCACGCAAACGCCACAATTTCCTGACGCCTTCCGAAGTCTTCTTCGGACGTACTAGCGTTGCACTTGCTGGTTGAATCTGGGCC
>NZ_JRKM01000014.1 GCF_000768065.1 Aquabacterium sp. NJ1
CGCGGATTCAACTAGTAAGTGCAACGTTCATTGAAATGGGTGGGGAGCGGCGAAACTAGCTGCACCTTATCCGACCAAGAACGAGGTTGCACCTATGACGTATCACCAACTCACCCAAGAGGAACGATACACCATCAACGCCTTGAGAGTAGCCAAATACTCTCAAGCCGAGATCGCTCGCCAAATTGGCAAACACCCAAGCACCGTCAGTCGTGAGCTTCGCCGGAACCTGACTACTCACCGAGCGCAGTACCGGCCAGAGAAGGCTCACAGTTACGCCGTGGCTCGACGTCGGCGCTGCCGTCGCGGCTCTCACTACTCCGACGCTCAGCGCGCTCAGGTCTTTAGCCTCATCCGCAGGAAGTTCAGCGCTGAGCAAATCAGCGGCATCCTCAAACGCTTCAAGCTCCTTGAAATCAGCACCGAGACCATCTACCGCTGGCTGCGTCGCGACAAGGCCAGCGGCGGTGAGTTGGTATCGCACACACGCATCATGTCCAAGAACGGTCGCAAACGCTACCGATCCAAGGATTCAAGGGGTGTTCTGGCCGGCAAGCGCCATATCAGCGAGCGACCACAGGAGGCCAACTTGCGCATCGCGATCGGTCACTGGGAAGGCGATACCGTCATCGGCAAAGACCTGCGCCACTGCCTGCTTACTCTGGTCGAGCGCGTCAGTGGCTTTGCCATCGTCATGAAGCTCAAGGCTCGCACCAAAGAAGAAGTCATCTGCGCTGCCAAGGTCGCCATCGCCAAGTACGAGCGTCAATTCAAAACGCTCAGCCTGGACAACGGAACGGAGTTCCACGACTACGCAAAGCTAGAGGAACACTTCAATCTCAAGTGCTACTTCGCCACCCCTTATCATTCCTGGGAGCGTGGCACCAACGAGAACTTCAACGGCCTGCTACGTCAATACGTACCAAAGGGAGTCTGCATGCAACATCTCACTCAAAAGCAGTGCGATCACTTCGCCAGCGAACTCAATAACAGGCCACGCAAACGCCACAATTTCCTGACGCCTTCCGAAGTCTTCTTCGGACGTACTAGCGTTGCACTTGCTGGTTGAATCTGGGCCCCAAAGAACAGACGCCATGCAAGTCTCCACATACTCCGACATCAAGGCCTTAGTGCTACGCCGCTACCTAGACTTTGCAATGAGTCGTGGCATCGCCAAAGGGTGGTCTATAGAGCAAGTTGTTGGAAGCGTTGCATACGAGCTTGAGAACGCATTCGAATCCCCACTTCATGACGCCATGGCTCAGGTTGTCCTGCTATCGCTATGTTGGCCAGACGCAAACACCTTCAACGGTGCACCTAGAAGCGCTCTTCGGGAAATGCTCTGCAATAGCGCAGTTAGCAATGCGATAGTGAACCTAGATGCCCTAGAGAAAGACGAGTTGCTTGAGGACCTTGGCGCTCTAGGTATTTCCGCTTCAAGCCACAGCGAGTAGTCATGCAACCGCTTAATGTATCGCTCAGTTCTGAGTTCTTCTTGTTCTCAACACCCTCTACTTCGCGCGGCATGCCTAACTGGGCGGTCAAGCGGACGCCAACAAGGGCCAAGGCTTCGCCAGTGTCTTGGCCCTTGTTGGTGCCCTTCAGTCGCTACGCTCCTTCCTGCGCCGCTTACCTTGGGCGTTAGGCCCTCAACCAGAACCTCTCCCTCGCATGGAAGCCAAGGTCTTTGTTATCAGGTCTGAGCAAAATCTGCTCGGGCTTGTCGCGCTAGTACTGCTTGCTCTCGCAGGCATCATTCGCGCATCCTATGGTGTCCCACTATCCGCGCTTGAGTGGAAGTTGTATGTACCGGTCTGTGCACTCTTTAGCTATCTAGCTATCCGCTCTTACCTACAAAGCAAGGCTTCCATCCACATTGACAGGGACTGCTGCATCGTGACAGTGCACTCCTACAACTGGCTACTCCAACGCACCACTGATGCACTCCCCCTATCTATATTCGTTGGGGTCTTCTCCCACCTGACATTTGGCAAGTTCCCGAAGAATGTTGTGTCGCTGCTGACGGAAGATGGGCAAAGACTCGATCTATTTCACGGCCTTGCAGGCACAACCGCAGAATCATTCTTTTCCACCCCAAAGCTCGCAGAGTCGCCAAAGGGAAGAGCCATTCGAGAAGCACTATCGGTGTACTCTGGCCTCCGCGACCTAGGGTTTCGGCCTAAGCAAGTCGGGCACAAGAAACTGCGCTTCAAGTGAAACTCATAGTCAGCCATGTTTGGTCATATTGCGGGCAGAAGGCCAAAGGCGCCAACGTAAGTTCAACAATGAAGTGCAACGCCAAAGCCCAAAATCCATCGCCTAACTGGGCGGTCAAGCGGACGCCAACAAGGGCCATGGCTTCGCCATTGTCCTGGCCCTTGTTGGTGCCCTCCAGTCGCTGCGCTCCTTGCGGCGCCGCTTACCTTGGGCGTTAGGCCCTTCCGCTGATTGCCATAGCCATGTCACGACTAAAACAAAGCCAAATTGGCACATTGACACTTTTGGTGACGAGTCAAGCAGTTGCAGACACGTTGATTGCACCAACTTCTACGAAAGAGGCCATCGACTGGGGTGTTTGGCTACTCGAAATCCTTGCCTTCGTCTTCATCGGAAAACTTCTACTCCTTGGTGCCACGGTACTTTTTATCCTGCTCCATATCGCACTTCCAGCCCTGCTCATCCGTGGTTTTATCAAACAGCAATACTGGCTTCCAGGCATAAGGTTTTGCCTCATATGCCTAGCTGTTCTGTACTCCGCCCTCTTCTACGCAATCCATCAATCCAATCAAACCATGTCCTCACAACCGAGCCGAGGCGTCACACCCTTGCTCGCGCGCATGCTCGACATGAGCAAAGTACACACCGCATCTGGAGTGTGGACTCGACGCGGATGTTGAGATTGGTCACCCCTTTACACACAATCGCCCCTCTCAGAGAGTTGCAATGAACTTGCATCACCGCGCACCTATTCCCGAACCTAACTGGGCGGTCAAGCGGACGCCAACAAGGGCCATGGCTTCGCCATTGTCCTGGCCCTTGTTGGTGCCCTTCAGTCGCTGCGCTCCTTCCGGCGCCGCTTACCTTGGGCGTTAGGCCTTCGTTTTTTGGCACTGCGTTTGGGCAAGGCTGCATTCATGTCATGCCATCTGAACATCAATATCCATCGATGTTTTGCGCGAGAGCACTGAGGCACACCACGGCCTTTTCCTCTGCCGTTCACGCATCTGTTCGCGTCTTCAGGTTTGGCGCTTTAATCGCC
>NZ_JRKM01000015.1 GCF_000768065.1 Aquabacterium sp. NJ1
TGCGATCCGGGTTTTGATGAGCGCCGGTGTGAGCCCCGCCGCAAACCCAGGTTCTGTCGGGGTTCTGATGCGCGCCAGTGTGGGCGCCACCGCAGACCCAAGTGCGATCCGGATTTTGGTGCGCCCCGGTGTGAGCACCACCGCAGACCCATGTGCGATCCGGGTTTTGATGAGCGCCGGTGTGAGCCCCGCCGCAAACCCAGGTCCGATCTGGGTTCTGATGCGCCCCGGTATGAGCGGACCCACATACCCATGTCAAATCTGGGTTCTGATGGGCCCCTGTGTGGCCTTGGAAAATTAAATCCTGATTACTCATATGATCCATTCGAAGAGGGCCTAACGCCCAAGGTAAGCGGCACCGGAGTGCGAAGCACGCAGGGAACCAATACTTGCTGGCAAGTATTGGTGTCCGCTTGACCGCCCAGTTAGGCAGGTGCGCGTAGGAGAGGGCGTTGAGAACACGCCGACCTGTGCACTTGACTTGATGCTTGGCCATTGCATGACCACGCTCCCTTGATTTGATTTCCGGAGATTTTGCCTGATGCTGGTTGGCCGTGGCAGCGCGGTTTCCCTGCGCTGAGCGCCGAAGGACGCGCGGCCAGCTTGGTGATGGCATGCGGAGAGATGGCGCGGCACATGATCGCCGTTGCCTGCCGAAGGACAGGCAACCAATTGCCGATGGCGTGTGGCACTTTGGCGCCGCTGACTGGCCAGCGGGCTGCCGTAGGACAGACAGCCAGATTGAGACTTTGCCAAGCACCTCGTGGCCATGCTGGACGAACCTAAAGCGCCAAACTTGAAGCAGCGATGAGATGCTTGAGCGACAGAGAGAAAGGCCTCGGCATGCATCAGTGTTCTCGCGCAGAACATCGATGCATATTGATGTTCACGTGGCATGGCATCGATACGGCCTTGCCAAAATGCAGCGTCAAAAAGTGGGGCCTAACGCCCAAGGTAAGCGGCGCCGGAAGGAGCGCAGCGACTGAAGGGTACCAACAAGGGCCAAGACAATGGCGAAGCCTTGGCCCTTGTTGGCGTCCGCTTGACCGCCCAGTTAGGCGCCATGTTGATTAAAGACGGAGAGTTCTTCACGGGAGCGGACTTTCGGAGATGAGTTAGACCAGTGGATGCAGCCAAGCTGAACGCCGTATGGCTCGCGGAGTTCTTGGCTTAATGAACGACCGCTGAGAATGACTTCATCTAGATCGTGGATGCCTAGACACGTGAAGTTCGTTCGGTCTCCTGGACCATCGCAGTGGGCATCGCTAAAGCCATGAATCATTTCAGAGGCCTTGAGATACGCAATATCCGCATTGTCAGCTTCAAATATATGCGTATCAATTCGCAACAACTCGGAAGAGCGAAGGACCTCATAGGGTGCTTCTTTGGCACACCAGAGGTCTTGCTGTTGAACGACAAAGTGAGCGACGAATAGCGGCATGTGAGTTGGGGCCTAACGCCCAAGGTAAGCGGCGCCGCAAGGAGCGCAGCGACTGAAGGGCACCAACAAGGGCCAGGACAATGGCGAAGCCATGGCCCTTGTTGGCGTCCGCTTGACCGCCCAGTTAGGCGCTGAATTTTGAGTTTTAGGATTGGGCGGCATTGGTGAGTCTGCGCTGGCGCTGAACATAGGCAAGCGCAACGCCTACGACTGGTTGCACAAGAAGGGAGAAGCTCTCGATGGATGCGGGCACTCCATTGGACAGCGTGACAAGCAGCACAGGAGCAATTGCGATCAGGGAGATGGAGATTGAGGTGGGATTTACACCCAACAGTAACCTCACTGGCAGGACAAAAAGTGCACTGCCTAAGACGCTGACTGCAAAGATCATGGAATATGCAAGCGTACGAGCGTAGCCTTTTCCAAAGGCATTGTTGAGTGGCTCAAATGTTGGCTTGACGACTTGAATCGCCCAAATGCTTGCTGAATCCACGATCACGTGGGCGAAGAAGAAAAAGAAGATTACGGACAGTAATAGCCCAATCACCACTGCTGTTGAGGTTGACACCTTGATGCTCATATGTGCTGGCCTAACGCCCAAGGTAAGCGGCACCGGAGCACCGAAGGTGCGGAGGGCACCAACAAGGGCCAAGACAATGGCGAAGCCTTGGCCCTTGTTGGTGTCCGCTTGACCGCCCAGTTAGGCTGGGGAGCGCAGGAGAGGGCGTTGAGGCCGCGACAACCTGGCTGCGTTCATTGATGCTTGGCCTTTGCATGGCCGCTCCCTTGATTTGATTTCCAGAGATTTTGCCTGATGCTGGTGGGCCGTGGCAGCGCGGTTTCCCTGCGCTGAGCGCCGAAGGACGCGCGGCCCACTTGGTGATGGCACGCTGAGAGATTGCGTGGCACATGATCACCATTGCCTGCCGAAGGACAGGCAACCAACTGCCTATGGCGTGTGGCACTTTGGCGCGGCTGTTTGGTGAGCAGGCTGCCGTAGGACAGACAGCCAGATTGAGACTGTGCGGCGCGCCACGTGGCGGATCAGGATGGCAGCAAAGCGCCAAACCTGGAGTCGCGAACAGATGGGTGAGCGGCAAAAAGAAAGGCCGTGGTTGGCATCAGTGCTCTCGCGCAAAACATCGATGGCTATTGACGTTCACGAGGCATGACATGAATGAAACCTTGCCCAAACGCAGTGCCAAAAATCGAAGGCCTAACGCCTTAGTTAACCGGCGCCGGAGCACGAAGTGCGGAGGGCACCGACAGCGGCCATGAAGATGGCGAAGCCATGGCCGATGTTGGCGTCCGCGTTGAACGACCAGTTAGGCTGCATGCAGGTGCGCAGTGTGGCGAGCCCATAAGCCTAAAGCATGCATCCTGCAGCCATCAAGAGTTGATGCAAGGCAGCGAAAGCCAAGCGTAGTGGATGGCAAGAGCGATCCAGGCCACGAAGGAAATTCTAGGACCCCATCGTGTCGGGAGAAGCCCTTGGTCATGCCGGGGGTCACTTTTTGGGTACCAGCCTGCTGTGCTGATTCGCCAAAACTCGGCTTCCACGCGAAGCTTTTCCCGTTCTTGCTTGAGTTCTTCTATCGCTGAAATCCCAGCTTGAGTGGACAGGTGCGTTAACAGCCCTGTAATGAGGCCAACGGCAATAATCGTTATTAGCAGGGCTTGTGCATGCGGGATAAGATTCTTATGCTCTGGGTTTGCCCCGGTAATGGCTTGTAGCGAAGTCGCGTAGCCTTGAAAAAGGAATGCTTGAAAGAGCAAAAACCAATTTAGACGTCTGTCGTTCTCCGAGTACTCGCCGTCTACAGCAGCATCCACGCGCTGCAAATTAAGAAGAAGCAAGTCGGGTATGCATTGCTTCAGTGTGGATTGCTCGGTGGATGAATCATTCATTGTCGAACTCTCATCGGTTGCGGAAGGGGATTTCTGGCATGACTACTTGGGGCCTAACGCCCAAGGTAAGCGGCACCGGAGCACCGAAGGTGCGCAGGGCACCAACAAGGGCCAAGACAATGGCGAAGCCTTGGCCCTTGTTGGTGTCCGCTTGACCGCCCAGTTAGGCCACGGTTACTGTGACTGGAATGCATCTTCGAGTGCATACAAAGTTGAGAGTAGAGCGGAGTCGCTAGGCGTGCCTTCTAGTGCGTCAATGTGATGCCTCACAAGGTAATACTCCGATTCACCCTTGATTTTTCCCCGTGCGACGACTTTTTTAAGCCGCTCCATATCTTTGGCTTGAACATCTGGCGCGTACTGTTGAAGCGCGGAGCAGAGCGCTTGGCTGGCGACGACTCGAACCTGTTCCGGCAGGGCCTGCAAGAGCAAGGGCATTTCACGAATGCCTTGTTCTATACCTGAGGCAATCACCGACTTTGTGACGGTGCCAGCTTGCAGTGCCTGGGAGTAGTCACGCTTTGCCAATGCCCAACCCGTTCTAAGGCGCACGATCAATTCGTGCTGTTCGCTCTCAAGCTGTCGATGAAAGTCATCGAGAACGGCGGTAAGTCGATCGAACCTGGTCATTTCGCCTAGCGCTTCGGTGTAAGGGGCC
>NZ_JRKM01000016.1 GCF_000768065.1 Aquabacterium sp. NJ1
GGCCTAACGCCAAAGTTAACCGGCGCCGTAGCGCGAAGCGCGGAGGGTACCGCTACAGGCCCTGGCCTGTAGTGGCGTCCGCGTTGAACGACCAGTTAGGCTGGGGCGCGCAGGAGAGAGCGTTGAGAACACGCAAACCTGACATGCTTTGATCTTGCTTGGCATTGCCATTGCCGCGCTCCCTTGGATGTTTGTTGTTGCTGCATTTTGCACTGAACCGAATGACTTAGGGCGAGGGCGGCACACCATGGTGGTGACGGCGTCACCGAAGCGATATGGACACGCTGATTTCGAGCGCCAGGCAGTGGTGGCGAAAGCCACGGCTGCGGGCTGTTGTACGTTGGCTTGCCAGCGCACTCAACACCGCACTGGCCGCCGCAGGACGGCCAGCCACAAAGCGATGGCGAGTGGCATTTTGGCGCTACTGAGCGGCCAGCAGGCTGCCGTAGGACAGACAGCCAGATTGAGACTTTGCGCTGCGCCACGTGGCGGAACTTGAGGGCAGTAAAGTGCCAAACCTGAAGACGCGGACAGATGTGGGAGCGGCAGAGAGAAAGGCCGTGGCACGCATCAGTGCTCTCGCGCAAAACACCGATGGCTATTGATGTTCAGGTGGTATGACATAAATGCAGCCTTGCCTAAACGCAGTGCCAAAAACCGAAGGCCTAACGCTCAAGGTAAGCGGCACCGGAGCACCGCAGGTGCGGAGG
The DNA here is from genome assembly GCF_000768065.1 of Aquabacterium sp. NJ1. Lineage (NCBI taxonomy): Bacteria > Pseudomonadati > Pseudomonadota > Betaproteobacteria > Burkholderiales > Sphaerotilaceae > Aquabacterium > Aquabacterium sp. NJ1. Next base: position 711 of record NZ_JRKM01000016.1, read on the forward strand.
GCACCAACAAGGGCCAAGACAATGGCGAAGCCTTGGCCCTTGTTGGTGTCCGCTTGACCGCCCAGTTAGGCTTGGGACAGATGCCAAGGCAGGCGAGAACAAGCAAGCCTTTTGTGCATTGGTGATGATGCTTGGCCGTGGCATGGCCTTGCTCCCTTGATTTGATTTACGTGGATTTTGCCTGATGCTTGATAGCCGTGGGCATGAGGTTTCTCCGCGCTGGCCGCCGCAGGACGGGCGGCCCACCAGGCGATGGTGCGTGGCACTTTGGCGAAGCTGATCGGGGAGCTGGCTGCCGAAGGACAGACGGCCAGATTGAGACTGAGCATCGCGCCGCGCTGCGACACACATAGATGCTGAAGCGCCAAACACCAAGCATGGCTTCAATGCTGGAGCGACAAAGAAAGCAGCCGCGGCATGAGCCGGTGCTCTCGCGCGGTAGTGGCAATGGCTATTGATGCGTGGCGCTATGGCAGAGAAAGCAGCCGCGGCCTGATGTGATGTTCCCGCATGTTGAGCGCTGCGGAGCGCGTCGTCGGCACGAGCTTCAACGGACGAGCTTGGAGGCATGGCCGACTGCTTGTTAAGAGTGGCCTAACGCCCAGGTTAACCGGCGCCGGAGCGCGAAGCGCGCAGGGCACCAACGCTGGCCATGAAGATGGCGAAGCCATGGCCAGTGTTGGCGTCCGCGTTGAACCGACAGTTAGGCTGGGGAGCGGAGTAGAGGGCGTTGAAAACAAACATGCCAGCCTTCATCTTTTTGCTCTCCCGAAGACGGACTTGTGCCAGTACATGATTGGTGACTTGAACCAAGTCTCGTTCTGCGGTGTGCAGAACTGCTGAAGTTGGGCCATTGGCATTTTGTAGCGAAACATGATGGCAATTAGATCCCGAAGATCCGATTGCGATATGCGCTTTGATTTGATGTGTAGGTAGCCCTGATCAATACTCACAACGCACGGTATGGATTGCGCCCATTCAAAGAACGCCTTTTCGTCCAATGGCGAGAAGTAGGTGATTGGGGATGTGTCGATCTTAATCATGACTTGCTGGAGCCGCGCTCGAAAGGCCTAACGCCCAGGTTAACCGGCGCCGGAAGCCGAAGGCTGGAGGGCACCAACATAGGCCATGAAAATGGCGAAGCCATGGCCTATGTTGGCGTCCGCGTTGAACCTACAGTTAGGCTGGTGCGCGCAGTGTAAGAGGGTTCAAGGACCACAACCTGACCGGGTTTTTGCATCTGTCGGCTTCCCCTTGCCACGCTTTTCCTAGCGGTGTTCGGATGCTAAAAGATTGAAATTCTTTTTCCAAGCAAGCATCTCTGAGCTGCCGAGAAAGTTTGATTCAGGATCACTCAACTCGAATATTGCACCGTCCTCAACGAATCGGCAGGATACTCTCAAGCGCTGGTTTTGCCACGAAGTTGGGCCGGCAAGGTATTCGCAAGCGCCCATGAAGATGACAATATTCTCCCGACCTGATGGATCTCCGACCAAGAGCTGAAAGGATTGATGTGAGACCGTATATGCCCACCACCTTCCACATGCAGACGGGCATGCGCCCAATGCCTCGTTGAGACGTTCAATTTTGACTAGAGTCTCTTCTTGGTAGTTGCTGCTCATGACTTAGAACGACCGTAGGTATTCGAAATTGGCCTAACGCCCAAGGTAAGCGGCGCCGGAGCACCGAAGGTGCGTAGGGCACCAACAAGGGCCAAGACAATGGCGAAGCCTTGGCCCTTGTTGGCGTCCGCTTGACCGCCCAGTTAGGCTGGGGACAGATGCCAAGGCAGGCGAGAACAAGCAAGCCTTTTGTGCGTTGGTGAAAATGCTTGGCCGTGGCATGGCCTTGCTCCCTTGATTTGATTTACGGGGATTTTGCCTGATGCTCATGGGCCTGGGTAATGCGGTTTCTACGCGCTGGCCGCCGAAGGACGGGCGGCCCACCAGGCGATGGTGCGGGGCACTTTGGCCAAGCTGATCGGTGAGCAGGCTGCCGAAGGACAGACGGCCAGATTGAGCCTGAGCATCGCACCGCGCTGCGACACACATAAATGCTGAAGCGCCAAACACCAAGCATGGCTTCAATGCTGGAGCGACAAAGAAAGCAGCCGCGGCATGAGTCGGTGCTCTCGCGCGGTAGTGGCAATGGCTATTGATGCGCGGCGCTATGGCAGAGAAAGCAGCCAAGGCCTGATGCGATGTTCCCGCATGTTGAACGCTGCGGGGCGCGTCATCGGCACGAGCATCAAAGGACAAGCTTGGAGGCATGGCCGACTGCTTGTTAAGAGGGGCCTAACGCCAAAGTTAACGGGCGGCGCTGCGGAGCAGCGACGTCCCTGTTGAACGACCAGTTAGGCTGGTGGCGAAGCGCGACTCAATTTTTTGGCAGCTTCGCAAGCAACTAGTTTTGATTCTATCCGCACACCCAAGTTCTATTGGGATTCTGATGGGCACCGGTGTGAGCCCCGCCACAGACCCAAGTTCTGTCGGGGTTCTGATGAGCGCCAGTGTGGGCGCCACCGCAGACCCATGTGCGATCCGGGTTTTGGTGTGCACCGGTGTGAGCCCCGCCACAAACCCAGGTTCTGTCGGGGTTCTGGTGCGCGCCAGTGTGGGCGCCACCGCAGACCCATGTGCGATCCGGGTTTTGATGAGCGCCGGTGTGAGCCCCGCCGCAAACCCAGGTTCTGTCGGGGTTCTGATGCGCGCCAGTGTGGGCGCCACCGCAGACCCAAGTGCGATCCGGATTTTGGTGCGCCCCGGTGTGAGCACCACCGCAGACCCATGTGCGATCCGGGTTTTGATGAGCGCCGGTGTGAGCCCCGCCGCAAACCCAGGTCCGATCTGGGTTCTGATGCGCCCCGGTATGAGCGGACCCACATACCCATGTCAAATCTGGGTTCTGATGGGCCCCTGTGTGGCCTTGGAAAATTAAATCCTGATTACTCATATGATCCATTCGAAGAGGGCCTAACGCCCAAGGTAAGCGGCACCGGAGTGCGAAGCACGCAGGGAACCAATACTTGCTGGCAAGTATTGGTGTCCGCTT
>NZ_JRKM01000017.1 GCF_000768065.1 Aquabacterium sp. NJ1
AACTGGTCGTTCAACGCGGACGCCACTACAGGCCAGGGCCTGTAGCGGTACCCTCCGCGCTTCGCGCTACGGCGCCGGTTAACTTTGGCGTTAGGCCCCACTTTTTGAGGCTGCATTTTGGCAAGACTGCTTCATGTCGTGCCGCGTGAAAATCAATAGCCATCGATGTTTCGCGCGAGAGCACTGATGTATGCCACGGCCTTTTTCTCTGCCGTTCTCGCATCTGTTCGCGTCTTCAGGTTTGGCGCTTCACTGCCCTCAAGTTCCGCCACGTGGCGCAGTGCGAAGTCTCAATCTGGCTGTCTGTCCTACGGCAGCCCGCTGGCCAGTCAGCGGCGCCAAAGTGCCCCACGCCATCGGCAATTGGTTGCCTGTCCTTCGGCAGGCAACGGCGATCATGTGCCGCGCCATCTCTCCGCATGCCATCACCAAGCTGGCCGCGCGTCCTTCGGCGCTCAGCGCAGGGAAACCGCGCTGCCACGGCCAATCAGCATCAGGCAAAACTCTGGATATCAAATTAAGGGAGCGGCCATGCACAGGCCAAGCATCAATGCACGCAGCCAGGTTGCCGTGGCCTCAACGCCCTCGCCTGCGCGCACCAGCCTAACTGGTCGTTCAACAGGGACGTCGCTGCTCCGCAGCGCCGCCCGTTAACTTTGGCGTTAGGCCAATGCAAGCCATGGAACTTCTCGACGGTAGAGCAATAGCCGTATTTGTCTTTGCGCTGTTTTGGGCTGCCGCAATCAAGAACCGCTACGTGAGGCTGCTTGTGCCGCCGTTGATAGGCATCATCATGACTGCATCGATGGCTGGCGCGTTTGGGCATGCCGCGGACAATGATGCGCTTGCATTCACAATAATGTGGTCACCGGTCCTCCTCATCGCCTATCTACCAGCCACAATCGTTGGCATCTTTGTCGTAGAAGTCCTTCAAGGAATTCTGAATAGAGCCGCGCGTAACAAAGGGGAATAGCGAAAACTCGCTTCGGCCATCAATGGCGCGCCCAACGCTCATAGCGCACCTGGCAAAGTCTCTGAAGTCAAAGCAAGGGAGGGGCAATGCACATGCCCAGCATCAATGAAAGCAGCCAGGGTCCTTATGGCCTCAACGCCCTCTCCTGCGCTCCCCAGCCTAACTGGGCGGTCAAGCGGACGCCAACAAGGGCCATGGCTTCGCCATTGTCCTGGCCCTTGTTGGTGCCCTTCAGTCGCTGCGCTCTTTCCGGCGCCGCTTACCTTGGGCGTTAGGCCACTCTTAACAAGTACTCGGCCATGCCTGCAAGCTTGTCCGTTGAAGCTCGTGCTGATGACGTGCTCCGCAGCGCTCAACATGCGGGAACATCGCATCAGGCCTCGGTTGCTTTCTCTGCTATAGCGCCACACATCAATAGTCATCGCCACTACCGCGCGAGAACACCGGTTTATGCCATCGCCTCTTTCTTTGCCGTTCTAGCGTTGAAGCCATGCTTCATGTTTGGCGCTTAAGTGCTCATGCGGCTCGCAACCTGGCGCAATGCTCAGGCTCAATCTGACTGTCTGTCCTTCGGCAGCCCGCTCCCCGATCAGCAGCGCCGAAGTGACACACACCAACGCCTGGTGGGCCGCCCGTCCTGCGGCGGCCAGCGCGTAGAAACCGCATGGCCACGGCCATCAAGCATCAGGCAGAATCTCTGGAAATCAAATCAAGGGAGCAAGGCCATGCCACGGCCGAGCATCATCACCAACGCACAAGAGGCTTGCTTGTTCTCGCCCGCCTTGGCATCTGCCACCAGCCTAACTGGGCGGTCAAGCGGACACCAACAAGGGCCAAGGCTTCGCCATTGTCTTGGCCCTTGTTGGTGCCCTACGCACCTTCGGTGCTCCGGTGCCGCTTACCTTGGGCGTTAGGCCACACAAAATGCAGAGTAGCGCACACGAACTTTTGTTGGAACTGGCAGCCCTATTTCCCAGCTTCCAAGAAGCTTGGGACTCGGAGGCGAACTGCAACAGAAACGAGGACGGAAGTTTTAACCTCGCAGGACTTTGGGCAGAATTCAGCGACTACTTCATCGCACAGCCAACGACGCCAACACCAGTGCAACTTCAAGAGCTTGCGGGTCTTGTCAACAGGCGCATCGCTTCCGATTCGAACGATGAATCCTCAAGCGTGTCAACCTGCTTCCTGGAGAATGTTGCGGGAAGCATCAGGGCCAACGAGTTGAAGGCTCTCCTCGGCACCCAAGCGCTTGCAGTAATCAATAAATGGGAGCCAGCACGGTGAGTAAAGCAACGCTCTGTGGCCTGAATTCACATAACAAGTGCAACACCCCTTACGGACGTCCATACATCGCCTCCGGGGTTCTAAAGCCATAACGTTCACGCGGCCGTGTGTTGAGTTCCCGCGCAATCCAATCGCATTTGGCCTGCGTCACATTCTTCATGCAGCTGCCCTTTGGAAGGTACTGCCGAATCAGGCCATTGGTGTTCTCATTCGTGCCGCGCTCCCATGAATGGTACGGCGTGGCGAAGTAGCAGGCCACGCCAAACTCCTTCTCGATCTCTTCGTAGTCATGGAACTCCGTTCCGTTGTCAAAGGTGATCGTCTTCATCCTGGCTCCGTACTTCCTGAGAACCGACCTCAAGGCCTTGTTGGTCTCTTTCGTGTTGCGCGCTTTGAGCTTCCTGATCACCGTCAGGCCTGTCGCGCGCTCCACCAAAGTCAAGATGCTGTGTCGCAGATCTTTGCCCACTACCGTGTCGCCTTCCCAGTGGCCCACTTCTTGTCGAAGCTCCACTTCCAGTGGTCGCTCTGTGATGTGCTTCTTGCCCCTCAGGATCCCGCGCCAATCGTGCTTTCCGTAGCGTTTGCGTCTGAGCTTCATCTTCAGTCTCAGGTGCTTCCACAGCCCGCCGCCCGCTTGCTTGTCTCGTAAAAGGTAGCGGTAAATGCTCTCGTGGCTCATGTCCAGCAAGCCTTGCGGTCTGAGCGTGCCCACGATCTGCTTGGGGCTCCACTTCTTGCGCAGGTAGCGCCCGACCAGCGCGTACTGTTCGGGCTTGAACTTGGGCCCTCGCCGGCTTCTTCGTCGCCGCACTCGCGCATACCGATCCGCCTTGCACGGTCGGTACGCACCATCGTGCGTCGTGGCGTTCCTGCTGACCTCCCGCGATATCGTGCTCGGTGAGCGTCCCAGCTCCTGCGCTATGGCGCGCAGGCTCCAGTTCGCTTTCAAGTACGCGGAAATCAGGTATCTTTCTTCTCGGGCGAGTTGTCTGTAATGCGTCATGGTGTCGCCCCCCTTCTTGCCGGAATACGGGGCTCCATCACTTTGCCTTCAACTCGCCTACCTTCTTCAAATGGTGTTGCACTTAGTTTGTGAATCCGCGCAGCCTAACTGGGCGGTCAAGCGGACACCAACAAGGGCCATGGCTTCGCCATTGTCTTGGCCCTTGTTGGTGCCCTGCGCACCTTCGGTGCTCCGGTGCCGCTTACCTTGGGCGTTAGGCAAAACCAAATACAGAGGGCGTGTATGGAAGAGTCAATCCTCATGGTCGCCGCTGACGCAATATCAATGGCAATCGCGAAATTGCTGAAGGTTGTTGGCGTGCCTGAAAAGCAAGCTGTCAAATTCGCACCGTTTGTGTTCTTTGCGGTCCTTCTTGCAGCCGCGTTTTCGGCTTGGTTCTACATCTCTGGCAATCAGAACTAGGCTTAGCAGTCAGCTCCCTTTTTGGGCTTTGCCACTAAGCCTCGCGCCGAGGACTGGTGGGCGGCCTGCGCTCCCGGCAGACCGCGTCAGGTTTTGCGCCGTGGCAAGCCACCGCGCAGTCATCCCGCAGCCACGACTGGCGCCGTCGCTGCTTGGCGTCTCGCCCATCGCCGGGTACAGTCGGTACATCGCTTTCTAGCGTCCAACAAACATTCAGGCAGGCATCGAATTGAACATCCAGTTCAAACTCGCTGGCGAGTACCTCAGCACTTTGGCGCGTTCAAAGCGGCCGCTGCCTAACTGGTCGGTCAAGCGGACGCCAACAAGGGCCATGGCTTCGCCATTGTCCTGGCCCTTGTTGGTGCCCTCCACTCGCTGCGCTCCTTGCGGCGCCGCTTACCTTGGGCGTTAGGCCCGTCGAATTCACGCACCCACGCAAGGCGCCGCTTTGATCAAATCCATTTTCAAGCTCGTATTCATCACTGGCCTACTCTTCCTTGGCTATCAAGCTGCGTCTTTGTACTATCTCAAAGAGCTTGTTGACGACATGTCCCACTGCTACAAAGAGGCCGATGTATGCAAAGTGTTGCGCCAGCCAATCACCGAAAGGCAGTTGGAACCTCACATTAACCAGGCACTGATCTGCCAGAAGAAGCGGCAATCACTAGTTGGCTCCATACTGCATCCGATACCAAAGACTGACAGCAGTTCGGCACCAAATGACTACATCCCAGAGGACACTCGCCAGAAGTTGGCTTCAATGTGTAGTGATTTCGAAGCGCAATAGCGAGACCTCAATCAACCAGGTCTGCGCCTCTTGATACAACGCGATTTGGCCAATACATGACAGTCAAACCAACAGCCCAGAATGCAGCGCCTAACTGGGCGGTCAAGCGGACGCCAACACTGGCCATGGCTTCGCCATTTTCATGGCCAGTGTCGGTACCCTCCGCCCTAGCGGGCTCCGGCGCCGCTTACCTTGGGCGTTAGGCCCTTTTTGAACAAGCAGTCGGCCACGCCTTCAATCTAGTCCATTGAAGCTTGAATCGGTGCCGCGCTTCTCAACGCTCAACATGCGGGAGCATCGCCTCTGGCCTCAGCTGCTTCCTTTGCCGAGGCAATGCGCATCAGTAGCCATCGCCGCTACCACGCGAGAACACCGGCTCATGCCATTGCCTCTTTCTTTGCCGTTCTGGCGTTGAAGCCATGCTTCATGTTTGGCGCTTGAGTTGCTATGCGATCCGCAACCTGGCGCGATGCTCAGGCTCAATCTGGCTGTCTGTCCTTCGGCAGCCTGCTCGCCATCCAACAGCGCCAAAGTGCCACGCGCGGCCGCCAAATTGGCCGTCCGCCCTTCGGCGGCCAGCGCAGGGAATCCGCATGGTCACGGCCTCCAACATCAGGCAGAATCTCTGAAAATCAAATCAAGGGAGCGGCCATGCAAAGGCCAAACTTCAAAGGTACACAGCCAGGTTTGCGTGTTTTCAGCACCCTCTCCTGCGCTCACCAGCCTAACTGGTCGTTCAACGCGGACGCCAATACAGGCCATGCCTTCGGCATTCTCATGGCCTGTATTGGTACCCTCCGCGCTTCGCGCTCCGGCGCCGGTTAACTAGGGCGTTAGGCATCCTAAAATTCCGCATATTCAGGCAGCAAAAATGCAAGAACCACGAATACTCGGAGAGAGATTTCTAGAGCAACTGCACAGGCATGTAATTAACATCATGTGCTTGGACAGTGGGCCAGAGGCAAGGCGCCGCAACGACGGAAAGTGCGCGCTGTACAACTTCAGCGCCTTCGTTGTTGAAATCGAAGGCAGATGGTTTGCAATAACTGCGGGGCATATTTTCAGAAAACTCAAGGAAGCGACTGCCTGCGGATCAATAATATCCGACTGGCAAATCGATGACTCCATTGTATCCAGTAAGCCAAAGGAAGCGTACAGAATTTCCGTAAACATCGACTTAGATGTTATTTGGTTATACGAAGAAGACGATGGATTTGACTATGCTTGCTTGGAGTTAGGTTACCTCACACAAGAAGCCCTAAAAAAAGAGGGCATCTCTGCAGTTTCGCAGGATCTTTGGCAGTCCGATGACATTGAAGAATTCACGTTGTGGCTGCTCGTAGGAACGCCAATGGAGTTTGCACGACTAGTAGCAGGCGAACCAGTAGAGAAAAGTCATGCCACCATTCAATTGGAAAGAAGCGCAGAAGTCCCAGGCGGACTTACTGAAACAGAGTATAAGCGGTTGTACGCGAAAATTCACTTCGAATCCGTTATGGAGGGCGGAAGTGGCTTTAATATTGAAGGCATGAGCGGCGGACCAATATTTGGTCTTCGCCCCTTTACCGAAAGTAGCCCTTATGAGTACAGACTTATCGGTGTCCAGAGCGCATGGAACCGAAAAGACAGCGTTGCAATTTGTGCGGCTTACCCGTTTATTCAAGCCATTCGTCAACGCATCACGGCGAACACAGTTCCCCCCAAGCCGGATGCCTAACTGGTCGTTCAACGCGGACGCCAACACAGGCCATGCCTTCGGCATTCTCATGGCCTGTGTTGGTACCCTCCGCGCTTCGCGCTCCGGCGCCGGTTAACTAGGGCGTTAGGCCTCATCTAGGACGATCTATCATGACCATTGCAGCCAATATCGTTACGGCACTTGTGGCGCTGCTCCATATCTACTTTCTCGTCCTAGAAATGTTTTTGTGGACAAAACCCGCAGGTCGAAAGGCCTTTGGCCTCAGTGCCGAGCAAGCGGAAGCAACGAAAGTTCTTGCCGCAAACCAGGGGCTTTACAACGGATTTCTTGCCGCCGGGCTAATTTGGAGCATTGCACTAGGCAGCTCTGGCTCGTCAGTAAAGCTCTTCTTCTTGGGCTGCGTTTTGATCGCAGGCATCTACGGAGCAATGACTGCGAGTCGCAAGATTCTCTTCATTCAAGGCATGCCTGCAGCTGTTGGCATCGCGCTTGTAGTGCTTAGCTAAAGCGACTGTGAGCCGTCCGTCCTTCGACAGGCAACGCGCAGAAACAGCACGGCCACAGCCAATCAGCAGCAACAGGCAGAATCTCTGGCAATCAAATCAAGGGAGCGGCCATGCACAGGCCAAGCATCAATGAGCGCAACCAGGCTGGCTTGGCCTCAACGCCCTCTCCTACGCTCCCCAGCCTAACTGGGCGGTCAAGCGGACACCAACAAGGGCCAAGGCTTCGCCATTGTCTTGGCCCTTGTTGGTACCCTCCGCACCTTCGGTGCTCCGGTGCCGCTTACCTTGGGCGTTAGGCCACTCTTGAACATCATCTCTGGAAGCTTTCATGACACCAGCAGTAAAGACTGCCGCAATAACTGGCGCAATCGCTATCGCAGCATTTGCTCTCAATCCATCCGCTGAACGGCACCGAAACCAGATCAAGGAGTCCATTGCAGAACGCAGCCCATTGGCTGGTCTGTTGGGCGTAGGGGCGTTGACTGCTTTTTCCAGCAACTATCATTCGCTGGGCGTAGCGTCCTACACGAGCATCAACAACAAGACAGTCTCCGTGGGCTTGCTGGGTATGGTGTTTGTTATCGACTCGCACAAGGACTTTTGAACTTCAGCGCCCCGGCGCTGCCACAACCTCTGTGGGCATTCGAACCTAATGGAGTTGCCGTGAACTTGCATCAAGCAGTAGCCAATAGCGTGATCAACGCAAAGGCTGTGTCGCCTAACTGGTCGGTCAAGCGGACGCCAACAAGGGCCATGGCTTCGCCATTGTCCTGGCCCTTGTTGGTACCCTTCAGTCGCTACGCTCCTTCCGGCGCCGCTTACCTTGGGCGTTATGCCCCAGCTTGCTTCATGCATAGAACTTGGCTGTCAGCACCTCATGCGCACCTCAACCTTGCCGGCGCGAAGTCCTGATCATGCATATGGCTGAGCGTCTATTCCCGGCCGTGTCCTTTGCCTTCCATCGCCTCATCGCAGGACTCGCACAGTCACACGACCACGGCCTCTTTCCTGGTACTTCGCGCCGGGCATTGCCTCCGCGATGCAGCGCTGTCGCTAGTGCCTCTCCATGGCCAAGCGCACCAAACGGTCCTGGCTTCGCGCTCACCAGTCTGGCTTCGTTTAAGCTCGCTGGCATAACTGGTCGGCCAAGCGGACGCCAATACAGGCCATGCCTTCGGCATTCTCATGGCCTGTATTGGTGCCCTGCGCACCTTCGGTGCTCCGGCGCCGCTTACCTCTGGCGTTA